>CAMPHP010000504.1 GCA_946885925.1 uncultured Litorilinea sp. | reverse complement strand
CCTCTTTGATGGCGCAGAAGTAAATCGCACAGAGGGAAATGACACAGAGGGGAACCGTGTAGACGCCGTTTTTCATCTGGCGGCGCAAGCAGGCTTGTTGCGTAGCTGGCGTGAGTTTGAAAGCTATATGACTTGTAATGTGCTGGCGACACAACGGCTATTGGATGCCACAGCGCCCAGCCGCCCCCATCTGCTGCACATCTCCACCTCGTCAGTTTATGGAGGCTATGCCACGGGCGATGAAAGCTCGCCGCTCGCTCCCATCTCGCCCTATGGCATTACCAAGCTAGCCGCTGAACATCTTGTCCAAGCTTACGCCACCAACTTTGGCCTGCCCACCACCATCCTGCGCCTCTTTTCTGTCTACGGCCCTGGTCAGAGACCGGATATGGGCTACAACATTTTTATCCAAAAGTTGCTCAATGGCGAGACCATTACCATTGATGGGGATGGCACCGACAGCCGCAGCAATACGTATGTGCGCGATTGTGTCCAGGGCTTAATTCTCGCCTTTGAGCAACCGAATCAGAGTGTGGGTGAAATCTTTAACATCGGTGGGGGTGAAGAGGTCAATGTTCTCCAAGTTTTGGAGATGCTGCAAGAGTTGTCGGGCATGGAGGTGCATACCACCCACGGCCCGCGCCGCCCTGGCGACCAACGGCGCACGAGTGCCGACATTACCAAAGCCAGGCAGCGATTGGGCTATAATCCCCAGACGACCCTGCTTGAAGGCTTGCGCGCCCAGTTGGAATGGCAGCGCCAGCAAGCGTCGTGAGGAATGGTTGAGGAAACTCACTTGAGGAAGATTATCCGAGGAAGATGCAGCGATGAAAGCCGTCGGCTTAACCCAATATCTGCCCATTGATAACCCTGATAGCCTAGTCGATCTCGAAATTCCTACGCCAGAACCCACGGGACGAGAGCTACGCGTACGCGTCTACGCTGTTTCCGTCAACCCGGTTGATGTCAAAATGCGCGCCCCGGGTCCTGATAAGGGTGTGCTATCCCAACCTCTCATTTTGGGGTTTGATGCCGCTGGCGTCGTTGAGGCTGTCGGCCCTGCCGTAACACTCTTCAAGCCAGGGGACGAAGTCTATTATGCAGGGAGTAATGACCGCGCGGGCAGCAATCGCGAGTTCCATTTGGTAGACGAGCGCATTGTGGGCACAAAGCCACACACACTGACATTTGAAGAAGCGGCGGCACTCCCACTTACCACGATTACGGCCTGGGAAGCGCTCTTTGACCGGCTGGGCATTGCCCAGGAGCCGGAAGAAAACCAGGGGCAAACGATCCTGATACTTGGTGGTGCGGGTGGGGTCGGCTCGATTGCTATTCAGATCGCCAAGCAGGTGGCGGGACTCTATACCATCGCTACTGCCTCGCGCAAGGAAAGTGCCGAATGGTGCCGCCAAATGGGTGCAGATGCAGTAATTAACCACCACCACTCCCTAAAAGATGAGTTGGCAGGGATAGACCTTGCCAGCGTTAACTATATCCTCTGCACCAATAGCCTCGAACAATATGTTACGAGCATGGCAGAGATCATCGCACCCCAGGGCAAAATCTGCACCATCGTTGGCACCAAGAACAACGAACCCATCAACATGAACCTCTTCATGCGCAAAAGTGTGAGTTTCATCTTTGAATTGATGTTTACTCGCCCACTCTTCCAGACCGAAGATATGCACGTTCAACACGAGTTGCTCAACGAAGCTGCAAAGTTGATAGATAGGGGCGTGCTGCGTACCACCCTCACCGAACACTTTGGCCCGCTGACTGCCGCCAACTTGCGACGCGCGCACAAACGCATTGAATCCGGCACCATGATCGGCAAGCTAGCACTGAGCGGGATTCCCTGAGCAGCAACAAAAGAAAGCAATAACAAAAGAGTGACAGCCCTTGTACCAGCGGCTGTCACTCTTTTGTTCTCGTGTGAAAGATAGAGTAGGTTCAGACACAAAAAGTGTTTGAACCCGTTAGAGCATACTCTGTAACTTCTCCACCAACGCGGTTGTGCGTGGCTCGGTCATCACAGTCCCATCGGGGAAAACAAGGGTTGGCACACTACGATTGCCCTTGTTGAGTTGCACTACCAGGTCGGCAGCATCCGGGTCATGAGTAATATCAATCTCGGTATACTCCACCTGCATCGAGTTCATCACCTGCTTGGCGCGCCAGCAATCGGGGCACCACGAAGTTGTGTACATGACAATCGGAGATAGCTCTTTACTTTGTTGTGCATCTTGTTGCACTTCTGGTTGCTGCCCATCCCGATGTCCCTCATTACGCATACTCATCATCTGTTCAGAAATTCCTAATTTTTCCGTGTTAAAATAAAGTAGCGTAGCCTTGCCAATTGGGGCAAAACCTACGCCAATTCCGATGCCTGTGCGGTAGGATTGTTCAGCGGGTTGTTCGACACGAGCCGTTCATACCGTCACGCTACAGTTTACTACAATTGATGGTAACGCTCCGTAGACAGGGGTACAAATTTTGCTGCCCACAAATGAGCGTAGAAGTTGTGCAATCGTGTGGAACATGGAATTCCTCTACACCGTTAAATTACTATGCGACGTACTCGATCCAAACAAACAAATCCGCTCCAGTGGGCACTGCTGATGGTCATCACCGCGGCACTGGTAATTCTTGCCATCGGTGGTATCCGTCAACTCACTGGCGGAAACGAAGTCCTCGCCGTTTCGGGAAAAGCCAGCCAAGAGATCATCATCGAAGGCGGTCGCCCGCCATTGACCATGCTTGGGCCCCGCATGCGCCCACTCACCGTAATGGCGCTGGCTCAACAGCCACCCACCCCGGAACCAATAGCGACAACTGAACCAACACCAGCGGCTACCCCAACGCTGGCAGCAACGCCAACCGCTTTCGTTGAACCGACCCCTGTGCCAACAGTGGCCCTGCCGACGCCCACCGTTGCGCCGCTGGTTACGACGCTCCACCAATCGCCGCAGCCAGCCGTGCAGCTGACAGGCTTGAGTCACCAGTGGCAGACCTGGAATAACTGCGGCCCAGCGACGCTCTCAACCAACTTGAGCTATTATGGCAGCACACTGGATCAAGCCGACATCGGCAATGTCCTGCGCCGCTATCCTGAAGACAAAAATGTCAGCCCGGAGGAACTGGTCTCCTTTGCCCAAAGTCAAGGCTATATGGCGCAACTGCGCGTCAATGGCAGTGCCGAACTCGCACGCACTTTCTTGAGCAACGGCATCCCTCTGCTCATCGAAACATGGCTCGAAGAACATCCCAACGATGGCATGGGTCACTACCGGCTGCTGGTCGGCTATGATGACGCCACCGCGCGCTGGATTGTCTATGACAGCTATGCCTCTACTGACTTGGTCAGCGCCGATCCCGCCAACTATCAGGGCATCTACATGTCCTATGAGCAGACCGAAGATTGGTGGAAGGTCTTTAACCGCACCTACGTCTTGGTCTACCCGCCGGATCGTGACCCGCTGGTACGCAGCATCTTGGGCGCGGCCTATGAGCCAGATGTGATGTGGCAGGAGGCGCTTGCCAAGGCCCAAGCAGAGATTGCCGCCAATCCATCAGACTCCTATGCCCACTTCAACTTGGGCACAGTACTGGTAAAGATGGGTGATTATGCTGGGGCTGCCGCTGCCTATGACCAAGCACGAGCGATTGGTTTACCGTGGCGTATGCTTTGGTATCAATTTGGCCCCTTTGCTGCCTATACCGAAACAGGGCGTTATCAAGAAGTGGTTGACCTAGGCCAAGCTACCCTTACCTCTGCCGCGGGTGGCATCGAGGAGATCCACTACTGGCAAGGACGCGCCTTAGCAGGTCTGGGCAATACAGCCAGCGCCCAGGCAGAGTGGAATCAAGCACTGGCCTTGAACCCCGATTTTGCTCCTGCCAAACAGGCGTTGGAGGGTATGCCCTACTAATTGTGTGATACCTCAGTTAACTGAGGTTAAGTTCATTTTCAAGAACAAGGCTCTTCGGT
>CAMPHP010000503.1 GCA_946885925.1 uncultured Litorilinea sp. | reverse complement strand
TCGCTACAGAGAGCAAACTTGACCGCGAGGTGCGGGCGCAGAATGCCGAGCGCACGCTCAAGGTGCTATCTGCTGCCCAGCACACGGGCATGGTGCCCGGTGGTGGAGCAGCCTATTTCCACTGTATTGATGAACTGGATCAGGTGGATGCGGCTGACGATGTACGCTTTGGCGTGCAGGTTGTCCAGCGCGCACTTGAGGCTCCTTTGCGCCAAATCCTTGACAATGCGCACCTGCCTTCGTCCAGTGTTGTCATGGACCAAATCCGCCAAGCAGGGCGATCCGCAACCTACGACGTACTCAACCATAAGGTAGTGGATGCCTTTGAGTCGGGTGTATTGGATGTGTCTGGGGTGATGAGCACTGTTCTCCAGACCGCGGCTAGTGCTGCGTTGATGGCGCTGACGACTGACACAATTGTCTATCATAAAAATCCGCAACAGGCGATGAACCCGTAAGAGAAGCTATAAAACAACTATGAGCATTATTCTTTCGCTTTCCAAAGGCTATAACGGGCTGTGGGCTGCCGGGCCAGATGGTCTTTACCAAGTCGTTGAGGGGAGCCTGCAACAGGTTCCGCAGCCCCAAGAGAATCTCTACTGCTGCTGCGCGATCCATGATCGCGTGCTGGTGGGCGGGCTGCCACATGGGGTCGCCTATAGCATGCAACAGGGCGAGAACTGGCAGGCCGGCTGGATGGACGCTGTGGATGCTCCAGTCGTGACGCTGGCGGCTGACCCCAGGGTAGAACATACCGGGGTGATCCTGGCGGGAACGGATGGCGGTGGTATTTTACGCACCATCAATCGTGGGGGGCATTGGTACACGCGCAACTTTGGCCTGCGCAGCTACAATGTGCTCGCCATTGCTTGGGCACCGCCGCCACCCGCCGATGCATGGCCCCAGTGGCATACCGTCTTTGCCTGTACCGAAGAAGGTGTTTACCACTCGCCTAATGGCGGTCGCGGCTGGAAACGCAGCGAATCGCCAGAGGCAGTCTACCAGTGCATAGCGTTGGGGCAGGACTTTCACAGCACGCAGGTTGTGCTGGCAGGCACCGAGTCGAATGGGCTATTTCGCTCAACGGATGGTGGACATACCTTTACCCGTGTGCCGGGTGCGCCCGATCAGGTTAATGCCTTGGCTGCAACGCCAAATGGTTGGCTCCTGAGCGATGCTAACCAGCTCTGGCAATCAACTGATGGACTAACGTGGCAGCCATTCTGGGAGCGTGGCGCGCTGGTCTTGTTGAGCAGCGATGGTGAGACCTGGATGGGCACAGATGAGGATGTCAGTGCTGTCAATCCGACTCCGGAAGCGACAGCAGCCTGATGTTGACCATTGTGCTGGAGCAGCCCGGTCATTTCCGTATGGCCGAGGCGTCTGAACCACCAGCCCCCGGCCCAGGTGAGGCGTTGGTACGTGTTGGGCGCGTGGGGATCTGTGGTACAGATCTCCACGCCTTTCGTGGTAGACAGCCTTTCTTTAGCTATCCACGCATCCTGGGACACGAACTCGGTGTCGAGGTTGCGGCACTAGGGCCAGAGACAAGTGCTAGCGGGTTGGCTGTGGGCGATCATTGCGCGGTGGAGCCTTATCTGAACTGTGGCACTTGTCTTGCCTGCCGGCGTGGGCGCACCAATTGTTGTGAAAAGTTGCAGGTGTTGGGTGTGCATCGCGATGGTGGAATGGTCGAGTGGTTGGTGGTGCCAGTGCACAAACTGCACAAATCAAGCCTGCCTCTTGACCATCTCGCCTTGGTGGAGATGCTCTGCATTGGCGCGCACGCGGTGAGCCGCAGTCAACTCGAAGCCGATGACCAAGTGCTGGTGGTGGGGGCAGGGCCCATTGGTTTGGCAACGGCACAATTTGCGAAACTACGTGGTGTGCATGTGGCGGTGATGGAGATCAACCCCAAGCGGCGCGCGTTTTGCCGTGAGCATTTGGGCATCACACGCTTAGTTGATCCCCAAGACGATGCTGTGGTCGCGCTGCGTAACGCATTCGATGGTGAACTGCCGACGGTGGTCTTTGATGCAACTGGCAACGCCAATTCGATGGCTTCTGCCTTCCGCTATGTGGCAAATTCGGGCAAACTGATCTATGTTGGCTTGGTACAGGGTGAGATCACTTTTAATGACCCGGAGTTTCACCGTCGAGAGATGACTCTATTTGCCTCGCGCAATGCAACTGGGGCAGACTTCCGTCATGTGATCGCTGCGCTAGAGACGGGTCAGGTCAACCTTGCCCCGTGGATTACTCATCGCGCCGCACCAGATACCTTTATCCAGGACTTCCCAAGCTGGCTGGAGCCAGAACGTGGGGTGGTCAAAGCTATGTTGGAGCTATGACAGATGAGCAGTGAATTTGCGCCTGAACGCCTGTTTTCGTTGGCTGGCAAAGTGGCGGTTGTTACGGGTGGTACAGGTGTACTCGGTGGAGCGATGGCGCGTGGTTTGGCGGCAGCGGGGGCAAAGGTGGCTATCTTGGGTCGCCGTGCCGAAAAGGCCGCACAAGTAGCCGAATCAATCCGTGCAGAGGGGGGTGAGGCCATGCCGCTGCCCGCCGATGTGCTAAACAAAGAGGAGCTAGCGCGAGCGCGGGGTGACCTCCTATCCGCGTGGGGAACCGTTGACATCCTGATCAACGCTGCTGGTGGCGCTGTGGCAGAGGCTACAGTGGTTGGTGATCGCACCTTCTTTGACCTAACCTTGGAGGCATGGGATCAAGTGATGGCGCTGAACTTGACGGGGACAGTGCTGCCCAGCCAAGTCTTTGGTCAGGTGATGGCTGAGAACAAGACGGGCGTAATCATCAACATCTCGTCAATGACGGCACAACGCCCACTGACGCGGGCCATCGGCTATGGTGCTGCCAAATCTGCCATTGACAATTATACCAAGTGGCTGGCAGTGGAGTTTGCAACCAAATATGGGCCAGGGTTGCGCGTGAATGCCATTGCACCAGGCTTCTTCTTGGGCGAACAAAATCGCGCGCTGTTGGTGAATTCAGACAATAGCTTGACCCCGCGTGGTGAAACAATTATTGAGCACACACCAATGAAACGCTTTGGCGAGCCGGAGGAACTGATCGGCACAGCCACTTGGTTGTGCAGCGATGGTGCTCGATTTGTGACAGGCATTGTTGTTCCTGTGGATGGTGGCTTTATGGCGTTTGGGGGTGTCTAGGATGGAACAGGCAGTAAGCTTCCCTAGTGCGGGCGCTGCGGCGGTGCTGCCGTCGGCCTTTCATGTGATGATGAAGCCGCGCGGGGCGATTTGCAATTTAGATTGCAAGTACTGCTACTTCCTTTCCAAGGAAATGCTATACCCCGGTAGCCGCTTCCGCATGGCGGATGATCTGCTGGAGGAATATACCAAGCAGTATATTGCATCGCAACAGGTTCCGGTTGTCACCTTTGCTTGGCAAGGGGGCGAGCCGACACTGATGGGGCTTGACTTTTTTAAGCGCGCGGTGGAATTACAGCAGAAGTATCGGCGTCCAGGAACGAAGATCTACAATGCGTTCCAGACCAACGGCACTCTACTGGATGATGCGTGGTGTAGCTTCTTCCGTGAACATGACTTCTTGATTGGGTTGAGCATGGATGGTCCGCCTGAACTCCACGATTATTACCGAGTGGACAAGGGAGGGAAGCCAACGCATCATAAAGTGTTGGCCGCGGCGCAGCTCTTACAAAAGCATCGTGTCGAGTTCAATATTCTTACCACTGTCCATGCGGGCAATGTCACTCATCCGCTAGAAGTCTATCGTTATCTGCGTGATGTGGTGGGTACGCAATACATGCAGTTCATCCCCATTGTTGAGCGGGAGAATGAGACAGGATTTCAAGAGGGCGAAGAGGTGACAGATCGCTCTTTAACCGGCGCGCAGTATGGCGACTTCCTGGTGGCGATCTTTGACGAGTGGGTGCGGCGCGATGTAGGGCGGGTCTTTGTGCAGATTTTTGATGTGGCGCTGGCAGCGTGGTCAGGTC
>CAMPHP010000502.1 GCA_946885925.1 uncultured Litorilinea sp. | reverse complement strand
GGTACATGGGCATCGGCCCCTAGCACAACCGGAATACCCCGCTTTTGCATCTCTGCCAACATCGTTGGATTAGGATTCATCTCCGGCAGCTTCTTCTGCAAACCAGAGGTGTTCAGTTCCATCGCCGTTCCTGCCGCGGCGATGCGATCCAGGCTATCGGCAATCGTATCAGCAAGGCGTTCCACCTGCCACTCGTTCGGGTGTTCGTTCTTAACCAAGTCCGGATGGGCGAGCGTATCAAACAGCCCCGTTTCCGCAGCCATTGCCAGGTGCTCAAAATAGGTACGCTGGAAGGCAAGCACATCGCCTGTGTAGTAGCGTTCCTTATACTGGTTGATCTGCGGATGGACCGAGCCTAGGACGTGATTGAATTGCGCGCGGCTCAACTGACGCACCAGCCCCTCTTCCATCCCCGGCACAAAGTCGCACTCCAATCCTAGGCGAATGTCTATACGCCCATCCCAGGCTTGGCGAGCGCGCTCGACCATCTGCACATAGGTATCAAACTGCTCCTCAGCCATACGCACACCCGGTGACCAGCCATCAATCGGCGGATTGTGACAGGTGACGATAATCCCGCGTAACCCGCGCTGGCTGGCGACCTCCGCATATGCTTCCGGTTCCCCCTGCGCGTGCTTGCAGAGCGGCGTGTGCATATGCGATTCATAGAGAACTGCTTCAATTATTTCCATGATTCTCCGCATTCAATAGAATTTGAGTATTCGTGTCTACCTCCTATTGTAGCGATGCGAGAGAAAATCACCGAACGCGCAACTATCTATGCAGATGTTTTGCCTGGAAATCCCTAGAATCGATAGACGCCGGGAGCGATTAGGGTCTCTACTAACGATCCACGGAAAGTAAATCACTGCCGCCACTAAGCTCTTGCTCAATGCTTGGATTACCTCGATATTCAACCTTGCTACCGCCGCTCGCTTGTACATTGAGGGCTTCTGTCACCCACACCTCTGCGTCACTACCGCCGCTCACCTCCAACGTAGCAGTCTCGCTTTGCAGCCCAGAGGCAAGATAGCGACCGCCACCACTAACCACCACCCGCTGTGCAGTTGCTACACCTTCCCCAACCGTCATCCGGCTACCGCCGCTCACCACAACATTCAGCGTATCAACGGTGAGATTATCAATGTCGATCTGCCCACCACCACTTGCGTTTAGGGTAGCGATTCCTGCCTGTAGTTCGCCGATGGTCGCTCTGCTGCCGCCGCTAAATTCCATTTCGACACGATCCGTTTCAATGCGATCCGTTTCCAGCGAGCCACCACCGGAGATGGTGATGCCACGAATTGTCTCCATTTGCAGGTGAACAATGACCGGGCGGCTGAGCCGTAATCTGAGTCCCCCAAGATTTCGACGGAAATGAACAGTCAGCGTGCCACCACGCACAACTGTTTCGACTTCGGGCAGAATGTTGTCATCACCTTCAAGGACAAGTTGCTCTTGGTCGCCTTGAGTCAAAACAACTTGCATTCCACAACAGACATCCACCCGCTCAAAATCACTCACTTCTCTAGTTTCCCTAATCACATTCCCCGATCCTTGCAAAGTCACCAGCGTGCAACTGCTGAGTAATAGCATAATCAGCATCACAGGAAAGATTCGAACATTGCTCATTGCGTTCTCCTTTTTGCTGTGCTTCTTGCTGTAGTTCTCATTGCGGCCCTTGCTGTCGCAGATTGCTATAACTTGCCCTCGCGCCAAGGTCCATCACGGCAAAATCTTACACTTCCGTGCCCGGTGCTACAGCCGGTGCTTTGCGGCCAAAGAGAAAATAGGCGATTGGCCCGACAAAGTTGATAAACGAGATCGCCACCCACATCCACTTGCTGCCCTTGATCTCCTGCGCTGGACGGCGGCGAATGTCCCACAAGGCCGCGGCCAACAGCGCGAGTTGCACAACTGCCATAATGCCAATACGCATTTTGGACGTACCCTTTAACTTACTCCACTGCTTTTGCCCTTTCATTGTCTGATTTCTCCTTCAGATATAGTTCTATTGCAAGACAGCACATCTCTGACTGCTGTGTGCAATGACTGTGTCGTGCAGTCATTGCACACAGCCCTTCTTAGAATGCTTTGACACAGGAGTTATGAGCATGGCACACCTTTCGTTTCCCAGTTTTCTGCGTTTTAACCTTATTTTTAGTTGACGGATCTCCTTTTTATGGTAGAATCCTCGTCAACTGGGGAGTAGCCTGTTAGTCATCCCGATGGCTAGCGCGACCAATCGTCAAGACAAGGTATTGTATATGCCTTCGGTTGGTCAACAGCGTTCAACACTGTAGGCGAGACCAACACGTCGATTTGCCGTGGGGTCTTGCCTTTTTTTCATTGCTTGTTGCCCCGCGGAAAATTATTCAAGGAGATAACAAGTGGCAACAAACATTTGGTTTTGGGTCATATTCAACGTCTTTGTGCTAGCCATGCTCGCATTAGACCTAGGCGTGTTTCATCGCACTGACCATGCGGTGGGCATGAAGGAAGCAAGTATCTGGACTGTAGTCTGGATCTCGCTCGCGCTTATCTTTAATGCAGGTATCTACTTTTTTGCTGGCCCAGAACCCGCTCTCCAGTTCCTCACTGGCTATCTGATCGAAAAATCGTTGAGTGTAGACAACATCTTTGTCTTTGTGATGTTGTTTAGCTACTTCAACGTACCTGTAGTCTACCAGCACCGTGTACTGTTTTGGGGCATTCTTGGCGCATTGCTCATGCGTGGTGCCCTGATTGGCGTTGGCGCGTTCCTCATCAGCCAATTCCACTGGGTGATCTACATCTTCGGTGCCTTCCTTGTCTTCACGGGCATCCGCATGGGTGTCCAAAAGGAAGAGACTGTCGAAGTTGAATCGAATAGCGTGGTCAAGCTCCTGCGCCGCTTTATGCCCGTTACCCAACAATATCGCGGCCATAGTTTCTTTATACGTGAGAGCGGACGGCTCTTAGCCACACCATTGTTTGTGGTGCTGCTGATTGTCGAGACCACAGACCTTATCTTTGCATTGGATTCCATTCCGGCGATCTTTGCTGTAACAACAGACCCCTTCTTGGTCTATACATCCAACGTCTTTGCCATTTTAGGTTTGCGCTCTCTCTACTTCCTCTTGGCCGATGTCGTGACCAAATTCCGCTTCCTCAAAATTGGATTGTCGGTGATCTTGGTCTTTGTGGGTGTAAAGATGTTGATCGTGGACATCTACCACATTCCCATCGTCCTCTCGCTGGGTGTCATCGCCTCTGTCTTGGTGATTTCCATCATCGCCTCGTGGATCTTCCCAGAAGCAGCCGAGACCGAAATCGACTCGCCTGTCTAAACCTGTAACTTGGTAGCTGTAACGGCACAATGAAAACTCTTGCCGCTTAGCCCAATTTCCTCGAATAAAGCAATGAACCCTTCAGCCTAGGCTGAAGGGTTCATGATTGTTACAGTTCAATGCTAACCTACACAGAAAGGATCATCACCCATCAATAGGTGAGAATGGCCCAGAATGTGATTTGTTGGTACTTCATTCTTTGCTCCTTTGGTAGATAGACTTTACATTGCTCAAACTACTTGGTCTATCATTACGCAATACTAAATTGCGGGTTTCTGCGTATCCTTTTGTAGCTGGAACATTTCAGACAACAAATCTGTTATCATCCCGGCGGTGCAGCGATGCTGGTCGTTCGGCACCTCAATAACAGCGCAGTTACAACGCATCACACAGAAGGAACAGTAGGAATGAAACACAAGTTTGTGGTCTTGGGTCTACTCGTCGGGGCACTCATCTTCACTTCAGCCTGTGGCATGGTCAGTTCCCTCATGGGAGGCAGTTCATCAGGCACGGTGAACGACCTATGGGCTGATGTGCCACGCATGGATGGTTTGACTAAAACTGACATGGAAATGCCCCTAGCAGTACGCATGGGTCTCCAGGCTATGCTTCAAGGCCGCATGGACTTTATCGCCTTTACCACAGATGCCACGCCTCAAACTGTGGTGGAC
>CAMPHP010000501.1 GCA_946885925.1 uncultured Litorilinea sp. | reverse complement strand
CTTTCATGGGTTAATTAATGCGAATTGATATCCATCAAAATATGACAAAATATTAAAATCTGAGGAAAGATAAGAACAAAATTCAGCAAATAACCAGCAAAAAGAGAACCCGGTTGATCATTTCAACACGACAACCGGGTTGCGTCAAGGATAACACCATCGCTGGTAGGCGACGGTACTACGCTTATTCAATTCTTGGCTTCAATCTCTGGGCGCAAAAAATCATGTACCGTGAATGAGGATCCACCGTACGTACGCCAGACATCTCACCAATAAACTAAATCACCAGCGAAACGTTAGCGGGTGTGGTTCGTTTCAACAGTTTCCACCACGGGCGGCGTGACGGGAGCGGCAGCAGCCGGCGCGGATGTCGTTGTAGCTGTCGAAACTGGTGCCACAGTCTCTACAGTTTCGGTTTTGGTTTCCACTGTCTCTGGCGCATCTGGATCCGCAGAATTGCGGCGGAACTCGCGAATGCCACGCCCCACAGAGCCAAAGACCTCGGGCAATTTGCCAACGCCGAACAACATGGTCACGATGACCAGGATCAAGATCAACTCTACAGGTCCAAACTTCGGAATCATCTAACTTCTCCTCAAATAGATATAGAGCGTGCAAACGGACGCGTTGCAGAAATTGGCAGGCTCAATGGTTGCCATTATATCACTGCAATACAGAGATGCCAAGTAGCTTTTGCTTCAACGATTCGACCCTATGTGCTAAAATATAGCTATGCTGCACGAACTGAGCATCCACAACTTTGCTATTATTGACGACTTGCATTTGACCTTCGGTCCAGGGCTAAACATCCTCACGGGCGAAACAGGTGCAGGCAAGTCGATTATCATTGACGCCCTAGGTTTGCTCCTGGGCGATCGCGGCGCGGCTGAATGGATACGCGCGGGGACAGAGCTTGCCCAAATTGAGGCAACATTCCAGCTTCCCCCCGATAGCGAGGTCACAGCCGAGGTTGACCACATTTTGACCGAGCAGGAGCTAGACGATCCCGATTCGCCAGGGTGGCTCACGCTCACTCGCGAAGTCCGGCGCAGCGGGCGCAATGTCTGTCGCGTCAATGGGCGCAACGTCAGCCTCCAGATTTTGAGTGACGTGGCATCACTGCTTATTGATGTTCACGGTCAAGGTGAGCATCTCAATTTGCTCCGTCCGCGCACACACATCCATCTACTCGACCGCTATGCCGGGCTGATGCCATTACGCAACCAGCTTGCCCAACAAGTCGCTGCGCTACGCAAAGTTCGCAGCGAACTCCAACGCTTGCGTCAAGACGCCCGTACCATCGCCCAGCGTGTCGATCTGCTTAGCTTCCAAGCAGAAGAGATCGCGCAGGCGCGCCTTCGCCCTGGCGAAGAAGAGATTCTCGATAGCGAGCGCCGCCGCTTGGGCAATGCCGAAGCGTTGCTCCAACTCGCCCAGGCATCTGCCACCATGCTCAGCATGGGCGAAAGTGAGGTACCCGGTGCTGTCGATTTGGTCAGCGAAGCCGCGGGGCGAATTGAGCGGCTGGCACGCATTGACCCAAGCATGAAGTCCGCGGCGGATGAAGCCCAGGGAATTTTAGAGCAAATTAGCGAGCTTGCGCGCACCCTTCAAGACTACGCTGACCGGCTGGAATTTAACCCGGAACGGCTGCAAGAGGTAGAAGAGCGGCTAGAACTCATTGCCAACCTCAAGCGCAAATATGGCGATACCCTAGAGCAGATCATCAGCTTTGGAGAACGTGCCCAAGCAGAACTTGATAGCCTGAGCAATTGGGAAGTCAAAACAGCCGAGTTGGAGGAGAAGGAGGAGAAACTCCTGCAGGTCATCGGCAAATTAGGCGCGCAACTCAGTGAACAGCGGCGGCAAGCAGGAGAAAGCCTTTCTCGCCAGGTAGAAACCGAATTGGCAGATCTGCGTATGGTGCGCGCTCGCTTTGGCGTTGCTGTAGAGCAGGTCGAACGTGCCGATGGGGCCTACTTGCCCGATGGTCGCCGTGTTGCCTTTGACAGCACAGGCGTTGATCAAGTGGAATTTCTTATCAGCGCCAACCCAGGTGAGCCACTCAAGCCAATGGCAAAGGTCGCTTCCGGTGGCGAAACAGCGCGCCTCATGCTTGCGCTGAAAAGTGTGCTCGCCCATGCCGATGCGACTCCGACGCTTATATTTGACGAAATCGATCAGGGCATTGGTGGCCGCGTAGGAGCCATTGTCGGCCAAAAGCTCTGGTTCTTGACAGGTCAATATCACCAAGTGAATGGCAACCAGCCCAGCAAAGCCACCAATGGCAAAAAAAGCAAGGGCAAAGAAGCGCCAAACACAGCAGCCAACAGAGCACCTGCTGAAAAGGCATTAGTGCCCCACCAGGTGCTCTGTATCACCCACCTGCCCCAACTAGCAGCCTTTGGCGACAAGCACTTCACCGTAAATAAGCGCGTCTTCCAAAACGAGGGCGAAGAACGAACCGGCACGGTAGTGCGCGACCTCGATAGCGCTGCACGCATTGAAGAATTGACACTGATGCTGGGCGCGACCTCCGAGGCAGGACGCAGATCGGTGGAAGAGATGATGGCAGATGTGACACGTGTCAAGACAACGGGTTTGCCCGATGGATAAACCCATGATAGATAAGGAAATGCGGATGGCTCAGCAGCCGGTATCCACACTGATCATGGTTATTCCATACCGCATTTGGCTAGCATTTCTGGCGATCTTACTCGGTTGGAGTATCCAGCCTGCCCCCCTCAACGCGGCTCCCCCCCTTCAGACCTCTGACACGGCCACAGACGCAACAACGGTCTATCTATTGACCTTTACTGGGCCAGTCACGCCAATCTTGGAAAGCTACCTGGGCCAAGCGATTCGGAATGCCGAAACCACGGGCGCAGCCGCGGTCATTCTCCAACTGGATACCCCTGGTGGCAGCGTAGAAGTCACCCAATCAATCGTCCGGCGCATGTTGGCTTCACCGATCCCCCTGGTTGTCTATGTTGCCCCTGCGGGTGCGCGAGCAGGGAGTGCGGGCACCTTTATTACCCTGGCGGCTCATATCGCGGCAATGGCCCCCAATACCAGCATCGGCGCAGCCAGTCCGGTTGGCTTGGGCGGAGATATAGATCCCACGCTTGCCGAAAAGATCACCAACATTCTCAGTGCCGATATTGAAAATCTCGCAGCGCGACGTGGCGAAGAAGCGACAGAATGGGCTATCGCCGCCGTGCAAGAGGCAGCAGCCGCCACCGCACAAGAGGCATTGGAGTTGGGCGTCATTGACCTGATTGCCACCGATATTGATGATCTACTTAGCCAGATTGACGGCAGAAGCGTTACCCTTCCCAGTGGCACGCTAACCCTCAATGTCTCCAACGCCAGAGTCATTGTGCAGGATATGACAGCCCTTCAGCGTGTTCTCAACCTGCTAGTTGACCCCAATCTTGCCACGATCTTGTTGAGCCTGGGCATCATAGGACTTGTGGTAGAGATTCGCACACCCGGCATTAACGTGGCCGGAATCCTGGGAATAATTTGTTTGTTGCTTGCGCTCTATGGTTTGGGACAGTTGGACGCCAATCTCACTGGGCTAACCTTCATGCTCATCGCCCTGGGACTCTTTATTGCTGAAGCCTTTACCCCCACCTTTGGCGTATTGGCCGCGGGTGGTATCATCGCCTTTTTGCTTGGTGGCGCACTGCTCTTTGATACACCTGGCATTTCCACACCGTGGACTGCCATGATCATCGTTGCGTTGATCATGGGTGGGCTTACCATCCTCGTCGGTCATCAAGCACTTACAGCCCAACAACGCCCCGTCCTGACCGGTGCTGAAGCCCTCATTGGCTCAACAGGCATCGCCAAAGAGACCTTTCGCGCGGGCGAAACGGGTTATGTCTTTGTGCAAGGAGAGTGGTGGAACGCGCGCACCAACAGCGGTGAAATAGCGGCAAACACACCTGTCCGCATTTTAGATATCGATGGTCTGACATTGATTGTTGCTCCTATCACAGAT
>CAMPHP010000500.1 GCA_946885925.1 uncultured Litorilinea sp. | reverse complement strand
AACCTTCATAAAGAATTTGTAGCCTGTTATGGAATTACGCGCCTATTGGGAGATTTTGCGCCGTCGCTGGTGGTTGCCTCTGCTCGTGGCTGGGTTGGTGGCATTGATCAGTGCTGTGCAACTACGCCCCTGGGAGACGCCGCCCCCTTCCTATAGTGCATCCATGCGGCTTTTGGTCGGAGTGCTGCCTGCCACAAATGCGGCAGAGGCAGCTTACGATCCACGCTATTACGCCTGGCTCTCCAGCGAGTATTTGGTGGACGATTTTACCGAGGTGGTGCGGAGCACTCTTTTTGCCCAGAGTGTCAGCGCTCGCTTGGCCGATCAGGCGATTGAAGTTCCGCCCGGTGTGATCCAGGGTAGCGCGGCAACAGGACGCCAGCATCGCATTATCACACTAAACTTTGGCTGGGGTAGCGCCGAAGAGCTAGAGGCGATCGCTAATGCTGCGGCGGCAGAGATCACTGAAAACGCCGCGACCTATTTCCAGGTGCTTGGCAATGAAGGCGCAGGCGTGACCGTGTTGGATGGCCCCACCATCAGCGTCGTTGGCCCATCTTTGCGCGACCGCGTCGAGTGGCCCTTGCGTATCGGTCTGGGGCTGCTGGTTGGAGTTGGCTTGGTCTTTCTGCTAGACTATTTGGATACTTCTGTGCGCAATCGCCGCGAAGTCGAAATGCTAGGGCTGCGTGTCATTGGCGAAATCCCCAAACATCGGTAAGATAGGTTTGGCAGCCTTGCACAGATTTGTGAAGTGAGGAATTGAACGCTATGACAATTCAGGAATATCTACGCATTCTCCAACGTCGCGGCTGGATTATCCTTGTCGCGGTGATGTTGGCTGCGGCGGGTGCTTTTGGCATCAGCTATTTCCAAGAGGATATGTACCGCGCCACGGTCTATGTTTCCACCGTGCCTGCCCGGCCTGACTGGGGTTTGGGCAACACAGCCAAAGACCTTATGCGCAACTTTGCAGCCAATCTCCAGACGCCAGAGATCGCTCAACTGGTGATTGATCGTGCCCAACTGGATATGACTCCGTATAACTTTTTGTCCCATGTCAATGTAGTAGCTGAATCGAGCGACTTTACGATCAAGATCGAGGCGCGCGCTCGCGATGGCGCAGTTGCCACGACGATGGCGTTGACGCTGGCTGATGAGTTTGTGGAGGAGCGTACTGCCTATTATGCCCAGCAGGATTTGGACAACCGCATCGAGGTGAAGATTCGCAGCCGCGCCATTGGGCCTGAGAAATACCAGCCCAAGCCATTGGTCAATGCTATTGCGGGGGGAGCGTTGGGATTGCTGCTTGGATTGGGGGTGGTGCTGATGCTGACGTGGATCGAGTCGGATTTGCTGCGCACGCCCGCCGCGTTGGAACGGGCGTTGGGTGTGCCTGTATTGGGAGCGATTCCCACCGTGGGCAGCGCACGCGAGGTTGCACAACCCGTAGCGCACCCCACGCCAATACGTGCTGCCAAGACTGCCTAGAATTTGAAGTGTTGGGGGTGGGCATCTGCCCCACTTCCAACACAGTTGCTCCCCTTGTCCGCTCCACTCGCCCAGCGTCCCGTGTCATCCAGAATCACCTTCCTCCCGCACTTACCGCCCAGGCTGCTGCCTAGGATGTTTTTGGTGTTGGCTGTGGTGGGGTATGCCGTTATCTTTAGCTATCTGACCTTGGTGCGCTATGCGGCGTTTGAAGCTCGTGCTTTGGATATGGGTAATTTGAACCAGGCGATCTGGAACACGGCCTATGGCAACTGGTTTCACTTGACCAACCAGCCCGGAACAGTCAATCGCTTGAGCTTGCATGTCGAGCCGATCCTGCTGCCTATTGCGTTGCTCTACCGGCTCTATCCTGCGCCGCCTTTGTTGTTGGTGCTGCAATCCGTTGTTGTGGCGTTGGGGGCTCTTCCGCTCTTTGCGCTGGCCCAGTATAAGTTGGGCAATGAGTGGATGGCGTTGGTCTTTGCCATTGTCTATCTGTTCAATCCTACGATCCAGGCGGCTAACTGGTTGGAGTTTCACCCGATTACGCTTGCGCCTACCTTTTTGCTGGCGGCCTTCTATTATCTGGTGAGAGAGCGACCTGGGCCTTTTGCGCTCTTTGCTATCCTTGCTGCCTCTTGCAAAGAGGAGGTGGCGCTGCTGATCTTTATGATGGGGCTTTATGCGCTGGTGATTCGTCGCCCGCGCTGGGGGCTGCTGACGATGGGGTTGGCGATGGCGTGGGCACTGCTGGCGGTCTTTGGCGTCCAGCAGCTTTTTGCGGATGGCAATATTCACTGGAACCGCTATGCCTATCTGGGTGATTCGCCCGGAGAGATGGTTTGGTCGTTACTTACCCGGCCCGATCTTGTCTGGTCACAGTTAGCTGCCGCCGGTGCAGGTGGCTATTTCTGGGCGTTGCTGTGGCCTACGGCTTTCCTGGCCCTGCTTGCGCCCGAAGTGTTCTTGCTGGCGCTGCCATCCTTGGCGATCAACTTGCTGGCGGACTTCCCGCCCATGCACGAGGTTCACACCTTGATTTATGCCGCGCCCGTCTTGCCATTTGCCCTGGCGGCAGCAGTCATGGGGTTGGCCCGCCTGCGTGATTGGGTGGGTGGACGAAGCCGTTTATTGCGTGATATGTTGGCATCGAACCTGGCGCTGTTGATCCTGCTCTTGGGAATCACCGATCAACGATTGCATGGCTATCTGCCGGGGAATGGCAATAGTATGCATTTAACTGTCACCGACCATCACCGCCGCGCTCAGGCGATCATTGAGCAGATTCCACCCGATGCTGCGGTCAGCGCCCAAGACCGGCTGAATCCCCATGTGAGCGGGCGTGAGACAATCTATATATTTCCACGCGTGGAGGATGAGACGACTGGCGATGCTGATACGGTCTTTGTTGATGTAACAGGCCCAGCTTGGCCTCAGCATCCCAATGATTTGCGCGCTACGGTTGATGAATTACTCTCGCAAGGTTTTGGCGTGGCCGCGGCGGATGATGGTTATCTGTTGTTGCGACGAGGCATCACAAACAGCACCTTCCCCGACAGTTTTTACACGGCATGGCGTGCTCCTAAAACGAGCATTGGGACGGGCACAGAAACGAATCCTGCCAGTGCGTTAGGGCTGCAATATGGTGGTGTGCTCGAACTACTGGATTTCCGCATGACTACCGATCGCTATGGCGAACTGGTGGCAGAGATGACTTGGATGCCCCTAGCCAAGATCGACCAGGACTTGCGATTCTATATAGCCTACCTGGCGATTGATGGCTCTGTGCTGCATGATAGCGAGTTTTACCAACCCGTTAACGTCCTGTGGTATCCTACATCTTTGTGGGAGCCAGGGGTGCCGGTACATATCCGCACCTTGCCCTGGACACTAGAGGCTGACCAGTTTGTTCCCGTAGTGGGTCTCTACACTGGGGAGAATTGGGCCGAGGGGGAGCCGTTGTCCATTACCTCGAATGCAGCCTCTTTTCCTCTCTTGCAAGGGGGGAGAGTAGCTCGTTTGGGTGGATACCTGCGCGATGACGCGGGGGCATGGCAGCCGGTAACCGTTGAGGAGCCAACACCGGAAACTCCACTAGATGTAGACTTTGGCGGCATGATTCACCTGATTGGTGCGGATCTGCCCTCTGTTGCTCAAGCTGGTGAGGAACTCGCTTTTACGCTTCACTGGAGAGCCAGCGCACCCGTAGATTTTGACTATACGGCCTTTGCCCATTTGCTTGATAGCCAGAACCAGCCAGTCGCACAACTCGATTGGCAACCCCACGACCGTATGGGTCTGCTACCGACCAGCACATGGCCCCAAGGTTGGCCTGTGACGGACAGGCAGGTGTTGCCGCTACCGCCTGATCTGGCCGCTGGCGATTATACATTGTTGATTGGATTGTATAACTGGCAGAGCGGAGAGCGGCTTCCTGCCCAGGAACAAGGCGTCGCCGATGGGGATGCCGTGAGACTAAAGACAATACGCATTGAGTAAAGCCGCCGAGCTGTAGGCT
>CAMPHP010000499.1 GCA_946885925.1 uncultured Litorilinea sp. | reverse complement strand
GAATTTCGCCCTGGATGCGTAACCAATCAGGCGGGGCGGGGGTGTAGTCGGTGTTGAGGATGATGTCGTTCCACCAGAAAAGGAGATCTTCCGTCGTAAGAGGCTCACCATCTGACCACTTGATACCTTCACGTAGATGGAAAGTGTAGGTGGTGTAATCTTCAGAAATCTCCCAGCTTTCCGCAACATCAGGCACTGGCTCGGAAGCAGTGCGATCCCACATCGCCAAACTCTCGCTAACGGTACGCGCACCCATGTAGGCACCGCGGGGAGAAGTTGACCCAATCTTCCAGGTGCCGCCATATTTGCCTGGAGCCTCAAATGGCTCCACCACCAGCGGATTGGTTGGCAGGCGATCTTCCAGCGGAGGGAGTTCACCCGCGGCGACCTGCTCTGCCAGCATAGGTGCTTCCTTCTGGCTTAGATCCACTTCCGATGCCGGTGCCGCCGCTGTGTCCGCCGCGGGGGTTTCATCAGATGGAGTCTCTGCGGCACTATCTGCGCTAGTATCTGCCGCGGGTGCTGCGCCTGCTGCGGCGGTCGCCTCGCCCGGAGGCACGTCAGGCAGTGGTTCACCTCCACCACATGCTGCCAACACCGTCACCAAAACGATAAGCAGCAAGATATGGAGGTATTTCAGCGAGAGCAACTTCTTTAGGGTCATGCTGTTTTCTCCTGTGATGTGTAAGACTCGTGGTAAGTAACTCGTAAGGCCTGCGTAAATAGAGCACGCACAAAAGTGGATCCAACAAACCTAGGCTGGGCAATCATTCGCCCGCTAAGCAGAGAGTCAACCAAGCAGAGAGTCAAACAGGTACAGCAAAACGGGTAAAACCAATCAGTGGCAAGAGGATCAATGGCAAGAAGATGTAACCAACCACTGCAAGAGTAAGCTTAAAAGAGTAAACTTGAAGATAAAACTCGAAGATGAAGCCTGAAGATTAGGCTGGAAGATAAACCCTATGACCAAACCACTTCATGATCACAGGACAAGCTATCACAGGACAAGCTGTTGTTGCGAAAGTTTGTGCTAGATAGCCAGCGCAAAAAGACTGGCGCGATCGGTAAAGCTGTTCAGAGCCACCGGCAGGGGGTTTGGTGACATCAGCTCATGTAGGACTAAGCTTGCAGCACCAATCGAAGGCGCATCTTCTTTCAGCGCCGAAGGCACAACCTTAACCCTGGTGAGATGAGTAGGCAGGGCACGCTGGCTGAGTTCAGCGCGCAAGGGCTCCAGCAATCTGTCACCCACTTGTTCCAAGGGGCCACCGATGATCACCATGTCCAGGTTCAGCAAATTGACTGCCGAAGCGACAGCAATCGCCAACCAGCGCCCCGTTTCTGCCAAGGCTTGCACTACCACAGGGTTAGCCGCCTCTGCGGCCCACACGATATCTTCTAGGGTCAACGCAGTGAGATCATGGTGAACACGCAGCCAGAGGGGGTTCTCCCGATCCTCGCGCAACAGTTGGCTCACCCGGCTGAGTAACGCATCCACCGTAGCCACAGTAGCCAGACAGCCTTGGTTGCCACAGCGACAGAGGGCACCATCAGGCTGCACGGTCACATGGCCTAGTTCACCAGCACCAAAACCCTGACCTAGATAGGGCTGACCATTGATAACCAAACCGCCGACAATGCCTGTGCCGACACGTACATAGAGCATATTGGCTGCGGTCTGCCCGGCTCCATACCATCGTTCGCCCCAAGGCGCTGCATTGCCGCGCGAAAAGACTGCAACGGGGTAGGGGAAACGGTGGGCAGCAGCTTCGCCCAGCGCGACATTGCGCCACGGCAGCAACACCGAGAAAGCAACTTGTCCGGTGGCGGGATCAACAATGCCTGGTACACAAAGACCTAGCGCCAAAATCTGCTCAGGATCGATACCGGCAACAACCTGTTGTACACAGCTTTGCAGCGTATCCAACAAGCTCTCCACCGACAAATCGGCAGAATTGACAGGTTGGACCCAGCGCGCCACAGGTTCGGCCCGTAGGTTGGTTAGGATGACACGACATTCTTGGTTGGTCAGTTCAGCCCCTACCGTATAGGCCGCGTGGGGTACTAATGAAAGCAAAATACGTGGACGACCAATCGCAGTACTTTGGCTCCCAATCTCCTCAACCAATCCCGTCTCGATTAGCTCGGCAACAATGGAGGAAACAGCGGCTTTGCTCAGGCCGGTGGCATCGACAATATCGCTACGTGAGATTGGCTCGCGCCGGCGGATTTGCTCTAAGATTAAGCGACGATTTAGTTCTTTGGTGTGATCGTGACGCTGAAGCATCCACGCATTCCCGCCAGACAAGGGCAATAAGTTTGTGCAATACATAAACTAACTGCTACACGTGTATGGTAACATATTCCCCCACGTGGCGTCAACCACCAATCTGGCACTCATTTTCGTACATAGCCCCTTAGTAACGTGAGGCAACTTGAGGATAACTAGGGATAATCAGAGGGTAATTAGAGTTACAACGTTCTTGTACTTGGTTGACACACAGGAATGAGAATGTTATAGTGTGCGCGTTAGTTCGCTACAAAAACTATAATAGTAGGACACGACATGAACCAATCCGCGTCTGCCACCCACTCTGCATCTTGGCCTGCTGCCATTGCCGACGTTGCACAACTGGAAGAATTATTGTCACGCCCGACCCCAGCGGCTCTTGCGGCGCTGCAAACATTGGATAGCGACATCGTGGTCCTCGGTGTGAGCGGCAAGATGGGGCCGACGCTAGCACGAATGGCGGTGCGGGCGATTGCCGAGTTGGGACTTCCCTACAAGGTCTATGGCGTAGCCCGTTTTAGCCAGCCAGGCAGTCGCGAACCACTTGAAGCCGCCGGGGTCAAGACCATCACCTGCGACCTGCTAGATCGTGCCGCCTTGGCCCAACTGCCTGACAGCCGTCATGTCATCTTTATGGCAGGGCAAAAGTTTGGCACCACAGGAGCGCAGCATATGACCTGGGGGATTAACACCTATTTACCTGGCCTGGCTGCGGAACGCTATATAGATGCGCGGATGGTTGCCTTTTCCACAGGCAATGTCTATCCATTGACGCCCGTGGTCAGCGGTGGGGCGCGTGAAAGTGATGAGCCGAACCCGACTGGCGAATACGCGGCTTCCTGTTTAGGGCGTGAACGCATTTTTGAATATTTCTCGCGCACACAAGGATTGCGCTGTGCCATGATGCGGCTCAACTATGCCGTGGAGTTGCGTTATGGCGTCTTGGTTGATGTGGCACGCAAAGTCTACAGCGGTCAGCCTGTCGATGTTACGATGGGTGCAGCGAATGTGATCTGGCAAGGCGATGCCAATGGACAGGCCCTTGCGCTTTTGGCCCACTGTTCGACCCCACCCTTTATTTGCAATATCACCGGCCCCGAAACTGTTTCCATCCGTCGCGTGGCAGAGCAATTTGCCGAACTTTTTGGCAAGGAGGCACGGATTACGGGTAGCGAAGCCCCAACCGCGCTGCTTAGTAATGCGGCCCAGGCCCAACAACTCTTTGGCTATCCCACCATTTCGCTCCAACAGATGATCGTCTGGATTGCCGATTGGGTAGCCCGCGGCGGTGCTGCATTGAACAAGCCGACCCATTTTGAAACCCGCGATGGGAGGTTCTAAATGACAACCTTAGCGCCCGAACTTGCACAGCTTCTGCGCCAAGGCGTGGTCATTCCTGCCCATCCGTTGGCACTGACTCCCGACTTAAAACTGGATGAACGCCACCAGCGTGCACTAACCCGCTATTATTGCGCGGCAGGCGTGGGCGGCGTAGCGGTCGGTGTCCACACTACCCAGTTTGAGATTCACACACCAGAGGTAGGGCTACTTGGACCAGTCTTAGACTTGGCCTCGGAGACGGTTGATGAAGCTTTGCGCGCCAACCCGCGCCCCTTTGTCAAGATCGCCGGGCTGGTAGGGCCGACACACCAGGCGCTGCGTGAGGCAGAGTTGGCGCTGAAACATGGCTATCATGCTGGGCTGCTCAGCCTTGCAGCAC
>CAMPHP010000498.1 GCA_946885925.1 uncultured Litorilinea sp. | reverse complement strand
CTTATGACGTCAAGCTGAAACACCGCAAGCTTTTAGTGGTTGTGCAGTTGGCCCCGGATTTCGCCGTTAGGATTCGCGCTTGTGTGGACATTTACATAGGTATTCCCAGCCTCTATCTCTGCAATCAAATCCTCTAGAGAGAGACCGGCTAGCGCGCCCGTAAGGTTCTCATCAGTGATGTCTCCCTCGGCAAGCGTTCCGTTTGTGCGACCGGGGATCAATTCACCTGGCGGGCCATCAATAGGATAGAGCCAAACAACAACACCACCCGTACCCGTAGCAGGTCCAAGATGAATATGGGCAGCAGTTATATTCTCGATGTTAGCAACGTTCAACTTGTAGTGAAGTTGATCGCCATCCTTATTCAGCTTGAACAAGGCTTGACCTTGCGCATTTGTGACCACCACAGGTACCTCATCGCCGCCAGACAAGTGAGTTCGAAAATTCTTGTTGGACGACGCAACTGCCGTCGTCGCAATGGAGAGTAACACGACAACCAAGCTCAACATAGACAGAACGCGCGATCTCTTCATGATGGTCTCCTTTACCTCCTGAAATGGGCTGAAATGGGTAGAACAGACAAACACGAAAATAGATTTGAACACTCTGCCTCTAACGAGACAGATGGTGCGTCAACGCGATTGTCCTTATGCTGTAGCCGTAGTTGTCGCTACACTTCCCCGTAGTTTCAACCACGGTGATAGCGCCGTTGCGCATAATCTCGGCTGAATAGGGTTGGGCAGCGAAACCAGGATGAATTTGAGCTAGCTTGTCCAGGGTACAGAGGTTGAGTAGGAAATCGGCAATCAGCCCGCCATGCCCCACAGCGACCACTCCCCCATCTGGCAGGTTGGCATAGGTCTCAGCGATAAACTCCTCCACTCGTTGACCTGCTCTCAACGATGAATCGCCAACGGGTGGCACATAATCTCGCTCCTGGCTGCACCGTTCCCAGAGCGCAACGAATTCTCCAAATGTTTGCCCTGGTAAGTCACCAAAGTTAGCGCGTTCACGCAAGCGTGGTTCCACGATCAGCGGGAGACCCAACGCTGCGGCAACAGGTGCAGCAGTTTCTTGCGCCCGACGCAGAGGGCTGGAATAAACCCGTGTAATCGGGCGCACCCGGAGATAAGCAGCGACTTGCTCGGCCTCGCGCCGGCCCTGGTCAGAAAGAGGCGGGTCGGGGGAACCGGTATGCCGGTCAACTTGACCGTGGCGCACCAGATAGACAATCACACCTTTACCCCAACACGTTGCCGCGCATCTCCATCGGCAGCAGAAAGACCCACACGGCAACTGCGCCGATCAGCAACAAGATCAATGCCCAGGGCAAAAACTCGCGCAGCACAGCACCACGCTCTTGGTGAACGCGCTTTGCCGCATTCCACGCCACCCACAACGCGCCACCAACACCCGCCGCCATCACGATCACCTGGATGCCTTGCAAGATTGGCAGCGGCAAGATCCACGATGCCCCCAGGGTGAGGTTCGGCTCGCCCAAAAGCGGCATACCCACGACATCCGCAAAGAACGTCTGCAAGGCAGGGATGAGCGTCAGCGGCCCAATGAGCAAGTGAAAGAGATAATGGCTCATCCAAATGGCAAAACCCAGAGGCACAAAGGCATAAGCATGGCGCATGATCAAACGCTTCAGACTACGCACACGGTTAGCAGCAACGGATTGCTGGTTCAACCATGCCGCGCCATAGATCAACCCCAACGGAATTAAGACAGCGCCGCTGATAAAGATCAGTCCCAGAGGCACAATTTCCTGATCTGTATTTAGCGTGACCGCCAACCACTGTTCCAACCCGTAGACAGGAGGTGTCATCGCAAAGGCGTTGACCAGGCCCACACATGCCGCAATGACTGCCAACAACGCCAGATCCAAACGGTTGGGCCAGCTCTGGCGGAAAAGTTCATCGCCTGGCGGGCGAGTCACCAACGCCACATTGTCATGCGGGCATGCCTTGGCACAATCCAGACAGAGGGTACAGTCCAGATTGCTCTCGATGCGCGGGACGTACAACTCTAGCTGGCAGCCCTGTTGGATTAAATTGTCCTGAGCATCCCAGCGTCCATTGATGCAATCATGGCCCACACAGGTACGACAGACATCCATGCTTTTGTTGGTGATTTGCAGCGGGCTAACGGTACTATAGAGAAAGTTGAAGGTGCCTAGTGGACAAACATACATGCAAAAGCTATCGCGCGTAAAGACCATCTCCAGCACAAAGGCCGTTAGGAAATAAGCAATGATCACCCAGGCTGTCAGCCACGGGCTAGACCATAGATCATAGAGTTCATAGACAAAGAGAATCCCCAACAATCCCGCCAATGCCAACCACTTATTACGAAAGGCTCGCGGCCAACGCCGTGTTGGTCGTCCAATCCAGCGCGCCAGTTTGCGTGGCAGGATAAAAGGGCAGCCAGCGCAGAAGAGATTGCCCGCCAAGAGCAATGCCAGTACAATAAAGCCGCGGTAATGTACCCACGCCCCTACAGTCGCCGTGTTGCGCGCCGCCAATTGTGTACCCATCAGCCCGTCCACAATCATGATCGCGGCCAGCGTAAAGAGCACGATCTGCACTGCTGTACGGCTGTGCTTCCACAGCAAAAATTGACGCAGCCCCGGTACTGACAGAATATCAAAGCGCCGCCCCATCTTAGGGCGTGTTGAAGTTTGCCAAGCTGTAGCCATAAACCATCTAGATCCTTACCAATACTCAGTACAACTAAACTTGATCAATCTAGCCAGAGTCAATATCAAGATTGAACTAGACGTTGACGTTATAGGATACCCCTGATCGCACGAATGGACAATTGAGTGAAAGCAAGTGCATAGGGACAATTTTTTGCAGCACCTTCGTTATTTTGTAGCCCATCCACGTTAACGTGGTATTCTATGTCAATTACTATCTGTCTTAACTATTCTATATGTGCGCTATCCCTGTTGTGCTATTGTCTTGCTCTAACCGTGCGGCAAATCAGCACATAGATCGGGTGCATGTCCCTCTCTGTATACTGGATCCCCTCTATGCTAGACGCCCAAAGGATATTTTAAGATACATTTCCCATCACAACCTGAATTTCCTATTAGTAATTTCCGGCTTGCATTGCAGTCAGCTTCTAGGCATAATTTTCTGACTAGAAGTTATGTATCCTCTATGTGAACGGCTCTATGTAGATAACCCAAGCGAAGGAAAGAATCTTATGAGACTCCGTAGTACCGTGATTGCTCTAGTTGCGCTATGGGCGCTCCTGCTGTTGGCAGCTTGCCAACCAGTCGAATCTCCTGGCGGCACGGCAAGCGTCCCCTGCAACGAAGCTGAGATCACAGAAACAGATGGCAAGCCCGACCTGAACGGCTGTGTGCTGCGAATTGCCGTTGAAAATGCCTACCAGCCCTTTAACTATATCGACACTGAGACGGGCGAAGCAGTGGGGTATGACTATGATATCTTCAACGAGGTCTGCACACGCATCAACTGCCAGCCCGACTTTGTCGAGACCAGTTGGGATGCAATGGTAGCGGTCATGGGCGGGGAAGGCAGTTTCGACACCTTTGACGTAGGAGCCGATGGCATTACGATCACCGAAGCGCGCGCTCAGAACGTAGACTTCTCGGCCCCCTACATCACGTCGTCACAGGTGCTGCTGGTACGCATCGATGAAGAGCGCTTTACTGAACCGTCCGAACTCGCGGCAGACCCCAACTTGCGCGTCGGCACACAATTGGGCACGACCAACTATGACACCGCTGTCGAACTGGTAGGTGAAGACCGCGTTGTGGCCTATGACCAATTTGGTACTGCTGTCCAGGCGTTGATCAACGGCGATGTCGATGCGGTGATGATCGACAATGTGTCTGGCATCGGCTATGTCGGCGTCAATGCCGAAGATCTGAAGATCACAGGGGAAGCCGTGCAAAGTGAAGAACTAGGCTTTATCTTCGGCAAAGGCAGCCCCCTGGTCGATCCAGTCAACTGGGCAATCGAGGATATGCGGGC
>CAMPHP010000497.1 GCA_946885925.1 uncultured Litorilinea sp. | reverse complement strand
GCCTTTAGAGAATCTAAATAAACAGGACGCTACCGGGTGGCAGCGTCCTGTTCTTGTATGAGGCGGATTGTACTAGACAAACGTTTTGTCTACAGCGCAGCCCTAACGCACGCCCACCGTTCTTGCACTGACCAAACGCCCGACAATTTCCTGGAATGTCCCGGCTACCAGCGAGGTTGGCGCGTATGAAATCAAGGGCACACCGGCATTCAACGAGACCACAGCCAAATCGGCAGCCGAGGTAACAGTCCCCAACAGTTCACAGCCTAGCGTGCGCTCTAACTCTGCGGCGGAAATCGTCTGAACAGACTGCATACGGTTCACAATGACGAGTTTGACGATCGAAGGAGAGATGGTCCATGCGCGGAGTAATTCGATCAGTGCTTGGGCCGATGCGATAGAGCTTGCTTCTGGCTCCACCACAAGCAAAATGGTGTGAGCCGCCCGCAATGCAGCACGATTGGCGACCGACGGCATGTGCGGTAAATCCACCACGACATACTCGGTCATCTGCACTAAATTTTCCATCAGGGCTTCGACCTGTTCGGCTTGAGCTTCACGATATCCTTTAAGTTGCTGTGGCCCTGCCAGAAGTTGTACCCCCTGCTCGGTCGAGAGCAAGCGTGTGCTAATCTGCTTATCGCTAATGGCCTTGGGCATTAATTCCAATAACTCGTTTAGCGTCGTCGTTGGCTTTACACCGAATTGACGAGCCAGCGTTCCAAAATAGGGACGTAGTTCCACAGCCACGCATTTGTAATTACGCATGGCGAGGCCACTCGCCAGATTCGCCGCAAGTGTCGTCGTACCTACCCCGCCTTTTGCCCCGATAACCGCCACAATCTTGGCCTGGCGCGGTCGTTGCGTACCGGGTGTCACCACCACTTGGCGCAACCGTTCAGTACGAGCCAGCAGCGATTTTACGCGCACGGCCATCTCTTTGGGGTCAACTGGCTTTGTCACATACTCGTCTGCCCCTGCTTCCAACCCTTGAATTTTGGCAGAAAGCTCCGTCTGTCCACTCAGGATAATAATAGGCAGGTCGGTGAGGTGCAGCACCTGCCGGATGCGCCGGCAGACATCAATGCCACTGATGTCAGGCAACATAAGATCTAAAATCACGAGGTTGGGTTGCTCATTCTGGATCTTTTGCAATGCCTCTTGACCCGTCATGGCAGTGACAATCGTATATCCATCTTGCTCCAGTGGATGCGACATCAACTTCAACATCATCGCCTGATCATCCACAATCAAAATTTTGTTAGCCATACCTACTCCCGTTTTGTGTCGTGCGCGCCGATTACAAGTTCAACATGTAGCTACACAACTCTGTGCACACTATTTTGTGTACGCTGTTCTGTGTACGCTATTTTCGAGGCCGATGAGGATGTTACTCAAGTGATTTCGCTACCCTACAGGCTAGAGGACGCGCTGGACACATTGCGAAGGAGCTCAAGCCCTAAGGTACAAGGTATCGAGGAATAAAGATACCAGAGCTACAATGGTACATCAGTGGATATTAATCTGCCAAGCGCTACACTTTAACAGTTCTATTCGATAAGTTCTACCCAGTAAGTTCTACCCAGTAAGTTCTACGCAACAAAAAAGACCCCACGGCTGCAAAAACAACCGCGAGGTCTCATCATTCAATCTATGTCTTGCTCTTTAGTAGGGACCACCACCAGGGTAGACTTCGTAGGTGGTCGAGCGTACTTGGCGGCGTGTAGCCTGGCGCATCGCCCACCCCCAGGCAGTCAATGCTAAGCCCCCCGTCAGCAGCGCACCAGCCACCAAATAGGCCAGCAGTTCCGGCCACAGCACAATGGCAAGGGCCAACAATATCAACGAAAGCCCAGGCACGAGCCACAGCCAAGACCCTCTACCTTTTGGTGCAAATTGGCTGCTACTAAAGCGTACAAAAAAGGGCGATTGCATATCACGTCTCCTTCATTTCTCTCCTACACCAAACATTGTTGCCAGAGAGTCCCAACGACACAAGCCTTAACTACCTTCCCGAACGCCTACACAACTATATACTCATCACTACGTAGGGATACCGGAAAGGTTTCTGTGCAGTAAGCTACTGCTTAGTCACGACGCCCCATCAACAGTGACGCATAGTAGAGCAGGGTCATGATGGCCTGCAACGCCGCCGCCACATAAGTCAACGCGGCAGCATCCAGTACGTTATCAACGCCTTTGATCTCTTGGGGAGCCAGCACACCAGTGGCGACCAATAGCTCCTTGGCTCGCTTGCTGGCATTAAACTCCACAGGCAACGTCACAATGGCAAAGAGTGCTGTCGCCGCGAAGATCACAAGTCCAATCCAAGCGATGGTCTCACCAAACGCGCCAGACAAGAAAAGTCCGACCATGAAAATAATCGGGCCTAACCAACTACCGATCTGCACCGTAGGCACCATCGCCGAGCGCAACTTTAATGGCCCATAATTCACCTTGTCCTGCAAAGCATGACCAGCCTCGTGGGCCGCCACGCCTACCGCAGCCAATGATGGTTCGCCATAGACTGAATCGCTCAGGCGCAATACTTTCGAACGTGGGTCATAATGGTCGGAGAGCGTACCGCGCACGCGCTCAATGGCGACATTTTGTAAGCCATTGGTGTCAAGAATCCGGCGCGCTGCCTGTGCCCCGGTCATGCCTGACATGGCGCGCACTCTAGAATACTTGCCAAAGGCAGACCGAACTCGAAATTGTGCCCAGAGTCCCAACAAAAGTGCGGGCAGGGCAAATAGTAGGTAAAGAGGGCTAAAAAACACCGTAAAGCTCCTTTATGGTGAAATGCGAATATTATGCCGCAACTTGGTCAGGCATACCTATCCCGTCTGGGACATCTACACTGTTATCCGATAGGATAACGGCTCCACAAATAGCCCAAAGGTAGATCAGAACTACCTAGATAGATCTATTAGACCAGAGATAAATTTGAGAGCATGATATTCAATAGACTTATGCCTGACAATTTTGTCTAATTGTGTCAGCTAACTACGCCATACCATGTGTCAACTATTACCATATAATGTAACATAGGATAGATCTTAAGTAGATTAGAAACTCGTTAGCATTATGTTTGCGCCCGCCGGAGTACGAGTTTCATTAACCAGCGAGCTTCGGCGCTGCCGGTGAGCAACGTAGCGGCTCCATAGGTTGCCACGGCGACCCCCATTCCCCCCAGTGCCGCTAGCCAGGTCTGCTCGACTTCACCCAGCGTTGGCAGAGTCCCCAGCCAGCGTAAGCCCCCCCACACCACCAACGCCATCAGCGCAGCAGCAATAGCGTTGCGGAGAAAGCTTGTGCCCAGCGCACCGAATTCCATGCCGCCCAATCGCCGGTGTAGAAGCGCCAATAACAACAGCATCTCCACTGTTGTTGCGGCACTGTTGGCAAGCGCCAGCCCGCCATGTTGCAGCGCGCCCACCAAGAACAGGCTCAACAACACATTGAGCGCCATTGCACCCACGCCCACCAACACAGGCGTCCAGGTGTCATGCAGCGCATAAAAGACACGCACGCCAATCTCGACAATGGCATGGCTGATAAGGCCCATTGCATAGAAGTGAAGGGCAAAGACAACCAGTTCAGTGCTGCGCGGGCTAAACTCGCCATGCTCGAAGAGCAAGCGAACCAGCGCATCATCCAACACCCACAGGCCCACGGCTGCGGGTAGCGTTAGAAAGATAACCAGCCGCAGGATCAGCCCAAACGAGGCGCGCATCTCCTCTCGCTGCCCCGTCGCAACCTGGGCGGAAAAGGTAGGGAAAATGACTGTGCCAATCGCCTGGGCAAAGACACCCAATGGCAGCAGCATCAACAACCACGCATAGTTGAGCGCGCTTAAACTGCCAGACTCCAATCCACTGGCAAGAATGGTATTCACCAAGAAGTGAAGTTGGACAAAAAGCAGCCCCAAGATACGCGGCCCCATCAGACGCATCACCTCGCGCACACCTGGGTCGCGCACTGAAATTGCAAATGTATAATGCGCCCGCTTTCGC
>CAMPHP010000496.1 GCA_946885925.1 uncultured Litorilinea sp. | reverse complement strand
AACCACGATCATACAGTAGCTCTTTGGCTTTAGCTCTTTGGCTTTAGCTCTTTGGATTAAACAGTATCGCTGGATTAAGACCGTCCCATATTTCTATAGTCGTTCAGAATTTCTGCGTTCATGGGGACAGGACCGATTTCAGCACGGATACGACGCGCCTCTGCCAGGATCTCCTCGACATTCACCTGGCGGCTGCGTACTGCTTTCTCGATACAGTGAATCACCTCACGGTTGATGCTACGATGATGGTTGGCTGCGGTCTTCTTGAGTTCCTCATAAAGATCATCAGGAATGTCTTTCACAGTGATAGTCGCCATGCTCCCCTCCAAAACTCTGCACCAGCATGCTACTTCGGAATATACCAAAATGGTTCCATACTGGAACCACAACATACCACTAACAAATATGCGTGTCAATCAATTTGTTGGGACCATCATCAAGTGTTGCATCCCACGCGCGTTGTTTCTGTTCGATTTCTTCCCAAGCCGCAGGGTCACCGCGTAAGGCGGCATAGGCTACATGGGTACGCACCTGTACGTAGGGGAGGATAGGCTCCCGGCTGGGAGCTCATCCTCCCCTATAATTCCCGCTTGATTTCTAGGCTTGCACTTTCGGGTTGCTGTTCGTCGGTAGATTTGCTTTGCTCTACCACTACGCTTACGCCACAGGCGCGTCCCACGCCACGTTGTAGTCGGCGATCCAGCGCAGGGAGTCCTCCTTGGCAAAGTGGCGCAGGATGAAGGGCAGGGTCATATCGCGCAGCCAGCGTGCCAGCGCGTTAGGAGCTACCTTGTTCGCTCCGCGATCGCGTGAGAATTTCACGATCTTCTCCGCCCGTTCACGCCGCAGTTGCTCAAAGGTACGGAAGGCAGCGCTGGTCTCTGGCAGATCGCGCAGGCATCTCGCTAGCACGATGGCATCCTCTAGAGCCAGCGAAGCACCCTGCCCTGCACTTGGCGAGGTGGCATGCGCGGCATCCCCAATCAGGCAAATCGGCCCCTTGTGCCAGATGGGCTGGGTGGGAATATCATAGATGGGATAGATGCTGATCGCACTGGTGGTGGCGTGGATCATCTTCTGGATCACCGGCTGATCCTCCTGGTGCATTGCCAGCAGTTTTTCCTTCCATGTCTCATCTGAAATCGCTTCTAATTCAGAGCGGCGCGGCGTGCCAGGATAGGCCAGATTCTCAAACCAGTAGATCTCGCCATCGGGCCGGAGCAGATAGCCAAAGAAGGCACGTTTGCCAAAGATCAAATGCTGGGTCAACCTGGGAACATCGGGCAATTCCGCCACTGGCAAGCGTGCATACCCCCCGCAACTGACAAGACCTGTATAGCGAGGAAGGGGCGCGTTGGGGTCAATGATCTGGCGCGTGCGTGAGTGGATTCCATCGCACCCAATCAGCAGATCACCCTCGGCACTGCTGCCATCGCTAAAGATGGCACGTACCCGCTGCGTCCCATCCGCTTTATTCACCTCGATATCCTTGAGCTTCTTGCTAAACTCGACCTGGATACCTTGGCGAACCGCCTCGTCATGCAGTGTTTTGTGGAGTGTAGCCCGCTTTACCGTGACACTGGTTGGCCCTTCGCCCGGTTTGAAGCCATTTGGCACGACTCCTAGCAATTTACCTTGTCCATTCCACATCATCAATTGTGGGCAAGCAATCCCCTCTTGAGCAATAGCCTGATCTAATCCCAGGGTTTTCAGCACGCCCATCCCATTCGAGGCCACATTCAAGAATGAACCGGCCTGATCATCAGCTTTCTCGCCAGCTTCATAGAGGGCGGATTCAATCCCTGCTCGTTGTAGAAAGAGAGCGAGTGCTGGTCCCGCCACACCACCACCGATAATCAATACTTTGCGCTTACTCATTGTTTTGCCTCCTTGCTTCTCACTGCCCTTTGCTTCTCGGCGCTTGCGCGTCCCTGCATGGGCTAATCTCTGCTTGAACAACTCGTTCATTCGCAGTAAACTAAGAGTAAAATCGTTCACCATCTAATTATCTTAATTACTAAGATAATTAGATTATAAGGAGTTATGCAGAGCATGTCAAGTTCTGAAAGAAAACTAGATAGCAGCAAACTAGATAGCAGCATTGAGCCGATTGTTGAGGCAGTGGGATTCAGGCTGAGTACCGCTACCGTGCTTTTTCATGCCGCGGTGGCGGAGCGGCTCGGCATCAACGTAACCGACGTGAAGTGCTTTAGCCTTGTCCAGCAGCGCGGGCCGATGACCGCGGGCGAACTCGCCGAGCAGACAGGCTTAACGACAGGGGCAATTACGGGTGTGGTAGACCGGCTGGAAAAGGCCGGTCTGGTACAGCGCGTGCGTGATACCACGGATAGGCGGCGCGTCATTCTCCAGGTGCCGCACAACCCGGCACTGGAGCAGACGCTACAACAGTTGTATGGGCCGATGGGGAGCGCGATTACCCACCTGGTGGAGAGTTATGATGAGGCGGAGCGGGCGACGATTCTGGAATTTCTAACAAAGGCCACGGATATTCTGGAAGACGCCACGCGCGACTTGCGCCGGGCGGGAGGAAGGCAGTAGGCCCTCTATCCGTATAGAGGGTATCTCCAATATCCGTGCGTAGATATACGCTATGGAGAGCCAGGTTTGTGGTAGCTTCCCTGTCGGCTGATGGGCTAATCACATGCCAGCAAATGAGTAAGGCTCACTCACCTCAAACGACGCCTTGTACAGCCCACGCTCGTGCAGAGAGGGCAATCGTGCCATCTGCCTGGGGCACCAGACGTGCTTGGAGGAGCTGGCGAATTTGTTCCCTTGTTTCCTCATCCAGCGTGGCAAGATAGGTGGGAGCAGAGCCTTGTTGGCCGAGAAAAGGCATCCAGTAGTCTGCAAAGTCTTGAAAAACGGTCGGAATATCAATCGCTCGCACAGAGACAGACGTGAGTCCCAGATCTTGAAACAGCGCGTGCAAGGGCTGCGGTTGGCACAGCGGGAATCGTTCCCCTTGATCCAGTTGGACAGCTTGCGGGCTGACAGCAACAGCCGCATCCCAGAAATAGCGCATCATCTCCATGCCACCGGCATAGTCCCATACGTAGGCAGCGACTTTTCCGCCCGGTTTGGTCACACGGACCATCTCTCGCGCCATAGCCCTGTGGTCTGGGACAAAGTTCAGGACGAGACCTGATACGGTCACATCATAGGCGTCTGCGGCTAAGGGCAAATCCAGCGCATCACCAAATTCAAAGCGCACACGAGGATCGGTGATGGTGCGGCGTGCCTGAGCTAAGAATCCTTCCGCGCGATCAATGCCGATGACCTCACTGGGGGCGTACGCGCGAAGAATGCCCTCGACAAGTCCGCCTGTCCCGCAGCCAACATCCACCCAGCGTTTGCCTTCGGACATGGAGAGCCAATCCAGGAACTCTCGCGCCACGAGGCGGCTCCATCGCCCCACATAGCGTTCGTACAGTTCCCCCATGCCCCATCTCTCTTTCGGTTTCTCATTCACCTTATTTTCTCCTTCACTTGCCGCGCTATCCGGAGAGATTGGGAGCCCTTTAAGCACGGCATGACAGGGCATTCTCCCACCGTCCTCAATTCGTTGATTCCGTTTCCTGCCAAATTTTATAGGGAAGGCGGCAAAAGCGAAAAGTTTTCGCTTTTGATACGCCAGTGAGCCATCCACAATACAAGGGTTTACAACCAAAGGTTTGGATACCCAACCCACAGTTGCATCCTACAAACCAACTTAGGACAGATGCACTTGCCCCGGTTGGGTTGTTACACTCGCACTCAGTACGCGCGAGTTGCGAATAGTTCCCCGCTGGGCAGAGGTTTGTAAGGAAATTAGAGATTGGTAAGCAGCCATTAAATAATCGTTGCCGAGGAAAAGCGAGTACTTACTCGCGGCCAAATCTAAAATTCAAATAGGAGAAAAAACATGACAGCGACAGCGCCCGCCGACAAACAACCGCAACTCGACGCAGCCGCGGTCTCCCGCTTGGAGCAGCAGCTCGAAGGACGGCTGATTCGCCCCA
>CAMPHP010000495.1 GCA_946885925.1 uncultured Litorilinea sp. | reverse complement strand
GACCGCGGCTATCTGAGCCCTTACTTCGTCACCAATTCCGAGCGCATGGAAGCTGTCGTCGAAGATCCCTACATCCTTATCACCGACAAGAAGATCAGCAGCGCACAAGACATCGTCCCGACATTGGAGAAGTTGGTCCAGATTGGCCGCCGCGAGATCGTGGTCATCGCTGAAGATGTGGACGGCGAGGCACTGGCTACTTTGGTGCTCAACAAACTGCGCGGTATGGTCAATGCCCTAGCCATCAAAGCCCCTGGCTTTGGCGACCGCCGCAAGGCCATGTTGGAAGATATTGCCATCTTGACGGGCGGCCAAGTCATCACCGAAACCTTGGGCCGCAAGTTGGATTCCGTCATGCTTGAAGACCTGGGCCGCGCGTCCAAGGTCGTCAGCACCAAGGACACCACCACCATCGTTGGTGGAGCTGGCTCCCCTGAGGCCATTAAGAACCGCATTGCCCAGATCCGCGCCGAGATCGAGGCCAGCACCAGCGATTATGATCGCGAGAAGCTGCAAGAGCGGCTTGCCAAGCTGGCGGGTGGTGTTGCCATCGTGCGCGTCGGTGCTGCCACCGAGACCGAGTTGAAAGAAAAGAAGCACCGCGTGGAGGATGCCTTGAGCGCAACCCGCGCCGCAGTCGAAGAGGGTATTGTGCCTGGTGGTGGTGTGGCTTTGATCAATGCGATCCCGTCGTTGGACAGTATCAATCTAGACGGGGATGCTGCCACGGGTGTGCGTATTCTGCGCCGTGCGCTCGAAGAGCCCATGCGCATGATCGCTTCCAATGCTGGTTTGGACGGTCCCGTCGTCATCGAGCGGGTACGTTCACTCCAGAAGGAAGGTAAGAAGACCTTTGGCTATGACGTGCTCGCGAACGACTATGTCGATATGCTCGAAGCCGGTATCATCGACCCCGCCAAGGTCACCCGCAGTGCCGTGGAAAATGCTTGTTCCATCGCCGCCATGATTCTCACCACTTCGGCCTTGGTCACAGACATTCCTGAGCCTGAGAAGGCTATGCCCGCTGGCGGTGGCGGCATGGGTATGGATATGTAAGGGTATCTGGTTCCTGCCCATCGTGGCACGAGATCCAAGGGTACAAAAGGGCGACGCGACATGCGTCGCTCTTTTGATCTTGGTCATGTACCTACTTTCTTCAACGGGTAAATCTGCCCTGGGCAGTGCAAGGTATCTGTTTTGTTTCTTAACAGTTTGATAGTAATCTTACAGGGTGAAAACAGAGCTTTCATGGTTGTTTAGCAACTGATGTGCATAATCCCTGCGAGATATGTATCAAAACCGGAGGGAAATCACACATATATGAGTGCGAGACCCTGTTTTGACAGATATTGAAAGACTGCTGACAGTTTCCAACTGCACAACGCTTATGATTCTATGATATAGTTGATGTTATCCGCACTGCTGATGGAAGAGCTACCACAAATATCAGTGAATTGTGATGATATTTGTTGTCCCTTGTTTGAATAATCGACAGCGAATTTAACCTTCTCCTGAGGACTTCAGTATCTTTGTGCAACCTCAATGGATAATTAGGCGTGTCATTCAGCATCTTGTAATCCTGTAGTACTGTCAATCGTGCTCGACTGTATAGAAGAAAAAACAGCGCATAAGCTACTAACCAAATAGCCGTTGCGCGGTGAAGGAGCCAACACCCATGCCATCACCGAAAGTACTAATCATTGCCGACAATGCCGAATCAGCCAATGTTTGGGAAGATGCGCTTCGGCGTCGTTCGATAGCAAGTACCCATATACGTTACGGAACTCAGACCCAAGATATTTCTTTACCGGAAAATTTCGATCTTGTCGTAATTGACAGCCACTTCGAGAGTACAACGGCGCTCCTGATGTGTAGTCTTGTGCGTACAAGGTGTGATAAGCCGATCCTGCTGCTCACCCATGAAACTAGTGAACGATACCAGTTAAAGGCATATGAAGCTGGTGTTGAAGAGTGTGTAGTGAGACCTGTGAGTGTCTTGCTCTTTCTGGCGAAGATTTCAGTCTGGTTACACCGAGCATCCATTGTGAAGGAGGAAAGCGGAGAAGTCGTTGCATCAGGATTTCGGGCAGATCCGAAGACTCGCAAAATGTATACGCCCGATGGGAGAGTGGTCCGGCTCTCAATGCTGGAGTTTCGTCTGCTTTGCCTATTTTTGGCAAACCAAGGGCGTGTCTTGGAAACAGACTTCCTGCTAAGTCGTGTGTGGGTGCATGCTTCACCGAGTGACAAAAGGCTGTTGACCAATCTTGTCTACAGGTTGCGGCAGAAGATTGAGACAGGAAATTCGCAGACCAAGCATATTCAACTCATTGCAGGCCAAGGCTATGTGTGGGAGTCCAATGGCTCTACACAGCACGCTATGCACTAAGTATTTACACTGAGTATTTACACCGAGTATTTACACGAAGTATTAATGCGGCGCGGCATCATAAGGGGTAGCTCACCAGAGATAGCTTACCAAGAGCACCGTACTTGTGAGTTTGTAATTGGGCATGCCAATACAAGCACAAGGCGATGTGCTACAATATCTCTATGAGCTACTCCCAAATAACCCGGATTACAGCCCATCGCCCGTGGCCGTTGCCCAGCGGGCCGTGGATTATGCGGCAGCGGTGGCATGATCTGCTCTTTGCCCATTGGCCCGTTCCTGTGGAGACGATGCGTGCTCTGGTGCCGCCACAGCTTCAACTTGATACCTACGAGGGTATGGCGTGGGTTGGGGTGGTGCCGTTTGGTATGTCAGATGTTGCGCCACGTTTTGTGCCGGCCATACCCTGGCTATCGGCCTTCCCCGAACTTAACGTGCGTACCTATGTGACTGCACCTGCGCCACTTGGGGCTGATCCCACGGTTAGCAAGCCGGGGGTCTATTTTTTTAGCCTTGATGCGGCCAATCCCATTGCTGTCGCTGCCGCGCGCAAAGTCTTTAAGTTGCCCTACTATCAGGCAACCATGCGCCTTACCAAGCAGGACGACCACATTGACTATATGAGCCATCGCACTCACCGCAATGCACCGCCTGCTGATCTGGAGGCGAGCTATGCGCCTACGGGGGATGTCTATACAAGCCGTTGGGGTAGTCGTGACCATTGGATGACTGAGCGGTATTGTCTCTACACGACCAGCCGTGAGCAGCTCTACCGGGCAGAAATTCATCATGTGCCGTGGCCGCTCCAACCTGCCACGGCGAAGTTTTCAATTAATACGATGGCCGCGGCGGCGGGCATTTCGCTCCCTCCACATGAGCCGATTCTTCACTTTGCTCGACGGCAAGATGTGATAGTCTGGCCTCTCACTAAAGTGCATTGACATTCATGCCCCACTACCGCCTGGGAATCCCCGTCAAGGTAGTTGGTGCGCCGCTGCGCGCTTATGACAGCCGCCGCTGGCCCCAGCAGCCGCATCTGAGTGTTAGCCTTGCCTATCTCCGTGATCTCTTTGTCTATTTGCACCAACATCATATCTGCCTCTACCGGCTGGCAGGGCAACTTGCACCCTATCTGACCCACCCTGATTTGCCCCACTTTCATCACCAACTTGAGGAGTGCGCCACAGAACTCGCGGCCATTGGCGATTTGGCGCGCCAATCCAACCTGCGGCTGACCCTCCATCCAGCCTTCTATGTGCAATTGAATAGTCCCAATCCGGCACAAGTGGCGCGGGCACAAGTCGAACTCAGCGCGGCCGCGGCCTTGCTGGATAGTCTGGGCGTGGGGAATGAGGCGGTGATTGTGGTGCATGTAGGCAGTGCTTTTGGTGATGCTGTCAAGGGGCGGGAACGTTTTGTCACAGCCTATGCTCAACTACCTCCTGCTGTGCGGGCGCGCTTGGCGTTGGAAAATGACGACCGCACCTATGATATCAGCGATCTCTATTGGATTCACAAGCGGACAGGTGTGCGTCTGGTGCTAGATGTGCTGCATCATCGCTGTCACAATGGCACGCGACTCGCTTTGTTAGAGGCGCTGTCCCTCGCTCTAGGTAGCTGGCCCCCTGGCGAACAGC
>CAMPHP010000494.1 GCA_946885925.1 uncultured Litorilinea sp. | reverse complement strand
GCCCGGTAAAGATGCTCCCCAAAACTGCCACAATCAGCAGAATGGGCGGGATCACCGACCCTAGCACACGCAAAGCTAATGCACCACCGCCAATGGTGCGCTCGGCAAGGGGAATGGCGGGCGCGGCTTCTGGCTTGACCAACGCCACGATAAGCACATAGGCAGCATACGACGCGGCAAGCATCAGCCCAGGCACAATCGCTCCCAGAAAAAGATCACCGATACGCACGCCGATCTGGTCGCTCAAGACCACCAGCACCAGACTTGGCGGGATCAACTGCGCCAATGTTCCCGACGAGGTAATGACTCCGGTCGCTAACTGCCTGTCATAGCCATAGCGCAACATAATGGGCAGTGACAACATACCCATGACAATCACCGTAGCCGCCACTACGCCCGTCGTCGCGGCCAAAAGTGTGCCGACAAGGATAACTGCCAGCGCCACCCCTCCACGCAAAGGCCCTAGCAAGATGCCGATGGTCTCCAACAAATCTTCAGCCAAACCTGATTTTTCAAAGACCGCGCCCAAAAAGACAAAGTAGGGAATGGCAAGCAGCGTGAAGTCGGACATGGTGCCAAACCAGCGGTTGGGCAATAGCCGCAGCAATGCCAAGTCAAAAGCATCCATCGCCAGACCAATCAGCCCGAAGACAATCGCGGTCCCTGCAAACGAGAAAGCCACTGGATAGCCGCTGAGGAGCAAAAAGAAAAAGCCGACAAACATGAGTATGGCAAGCCACTCATAGCCCATTAATTTCTCTCCTGGTGCTCCTGCTAGATAGACGTGGAATCGTGAACGTGGACAGGATGGAGCTAGGCAATCATCTCCTCGGATTCGGCAGCGAGTTCATCCACAACCTCGTCGCGCCCGCGGACAACAGCGATATATTTGATCACTTGGGCCAGTGCCTGCAAGAGCATTGTCACAAAGGCAACGATGATCATGCTCTTGAGCGGCGCACGCGGCAGCCCGCTAGGATCGGGCGACATCTCCCACATTCCCCAAGAGCCATCGGGCAGTCGCCCCCACGAGGACATGACGGGATTGTAGGTGACCCAAATGCCTAGAATACAAAACGGGATCAGAAAGAAGAGCGTGCCCAAGAGGTTGACCCACGCCTGGGTCTTGGCGCTCCAATTTGTATAGAGAAAGTCTACACGCACGTTAACATCGTGCTTGAGGATATAGGCAAAGCCGAGGAAAAAGACCAGCGAATAGAGATACCACTGGGCTTCGATATAGAAGTTGGAAGCCAGGGTCACACCAATATAGCGTCCAACATAGCGGGCGAGGACATTGTAGAAGCCCACAGCGATGGTGACCAAGACCAATAGCGTTGATAACCAGCCTAACCATTCAGTGAGCGCGTCGATGGCATGGGCCACCCGCAACAACGAGCGCATGGTCTATTCTCCTTTTGGGGAAAGCTGTTTTGGTGCAGTGGGTACGCGTTGGGCGCTATTGTAGCTGAGGAATAAGCAGGGCGCAACCGAGGTAAAATTGTCCTGGTTTGGTGGCAAGCCAATGGGAAGTCCCAACCTTCCTCGCAGCCTGGAACCCGCTGGGTGGCTGCGAGGAAGGTTGCCCGGACAAGTGATTACTACTCCATGACTTCCACCGGGTACTCTGCCAGCGTTACAACGCGGCCTTCTACATTTCCGTCAGGGTCAACATTGATTACCACATAAAAAGGCAGCGGCAGCTCCGCAGCGGGTGTGTTGGCTAACGGGGCAGCGATGGGCGCGTCGGCGGGTTGGTAGTAGCCCCAAAGCCCTGGCCGCGTCTCATAAGCGCTCAGTTCAGTACGCAGCGCGGCGTAATCCAAATCAAGGAAGTGCGGTGTCATGCGAAATGCGCGAATAACCGGCGCATCGTCATATTCTAACGAACAAATAAAGTAGATAGATTCGGGATAGTGGGCATTCCAAGCGTCCGTAGCAGAAGGGTACGCCACGGAGACAGGATGGGAATGGTAGACGCCCATCATCTCCTCCCCCTGATCTTCAAAATCAAACTGAAGCAGGAGGGTTTGCGGGTCTACCTCATAGTTTTCAATTCGCTCAGAGGCGATATTGCGACCGCGGAAGGACTCGTACGCGGTAAGTCCCTTGCCGCGCAATACGCCGCAGATTTCCTCGGGCTTGCCTTCACGCGCGTGGGTGATGATCGCAGCATAAACTTCGGCGGGAATGATCACAGGTTGATCTTGCAACGCAGCCATAGCACTCTCTCCAACATGGGCGCGCTGGTGTGGGCGCGCAATAGGTATCTGACCCATTCTACCCTGTGTCCAACACCGCACCCAAGCGCAGGAATGCGTGATAGGTGATTGATAGAGAGCAGAGAGACCCCTACGGGGTGACAGAACAGTGCGTCTGTCATGCCGCAGGCATCTCTCTGGGAGCGTGGCAGAGCAGAGAGACCCCTACGGGGTGACAGAGCAACGTGTCCGTCATGTCGCGGCTTGGGAGCTAACAACCTCATTGTGCAAAGTGTACACGACTACGATAATCCTCGGATATTTTTTCACGGAGAAAATAAGAGCACCTATTGACAGTGTAATAAACTCCGTGATAGGATACAGATCAATAACTTATTGCACTTTGTGCAAGAACTTCAACTTGTTCTGGCCCGTTTATCCTCTAACAGCCAGAACGCAGATGTGAAAGCCCAAACAATCAACCATTCTACCGACATGCTAACGCGAGCGAGTGTGCATCGTGAGTTTGAGAGCGATTCTACCGACATCTTGCTCTTGCAACTTCTCCATGCGCTCCATGTTTCGACTCGCGCTGAACTAGAAGCAATTACCCATTTGAGTCCCTCGACTGTCTCAAAGGTGGTGCGGCGGCTCATTGATGCTGGTTTTGCGGAGGAGATCGGCCAGATTCCTTCCACGGGCGGGCGACCTTCCCGCCAGATCAGATTACGCCCCCAGGCTCGCTTTGCGATTGGGGCCGAGTTCAATATTCAGCGACAGCGTGTGGTGGTGACTGACCTCAATGGTGCAATCCAGCGCAGCTATGAAGCTGATTCGCCAGCCGTCAACGCAGATCGCATTACGGATGCTTTGATCGACCTGATTGAGCAGGCTCTAGATGACACAGGGCGCGAGCAAGTCATCGGTATCGGCATAGCAGTCCCAGGAGTGGCAGACACGGCAACGGGTCATATGGTCGTCTATAGCGATCTCAACTTGCGCGATTTCCCCTTGGGCGAAAAGGTTCAAGCGCGCACTCGTTTTTCCCCGCGCATCTACAACCGCAGCACCTCGGCGGCGATGGGCGAAAAATGGCAAGGGGATGGTCGGGCGGCAGAAAGTCTCTTTTATGTGGCCCTGGATGCGGGTATTAGCGGCGGCTTGATCTTGCGCGGCCAATCCTATCAAGGGGCCAGCCCAGCCATTGCCGAGATCGGTCACGCCACAGTAGACCCTGATGGGCCGCTCTGTTTCTGTGGCAATCAGGGCTGTCTTCAGATGATAGCCTCCAGCGGTGCGCTGGCAAACCGTGCGCGTGAATTGATAAAGTTGGGCCATACCTCCAACTTAAGTGCCCAAGTCGAAGGTCATCTGGAATTAATCGATGGAGTTACCGTCCTACAGAGTGCCAATGCCGGAGATGAATTGTCGCTACGCATCTTGGCGGAAGCAGCGGATTATGTCGGCATTGCGGTGGGCAATGTCATCAACCTGTTTAGTCCCGAAATGGTTGTCCTGGGGGGTGGCTTGGTCTGGTCTTACCCCGAACCGTGGGTTGAGATGATACGAGCAAGCATTCAACGCCGTACCTTGGGGTTGATGTTGCAGGGTACGCAAATTGTTGTCAGCCAATTACGCAAAGACAACCGCTGCATCGGTGCTGCTGCACTAGCAGTTCGCCACTGGCTGATGGCCCAGTCTCCTCCACATTCGTTAGACATAGCCGAAGTCATCCGGCGCAATCGCACCAAACGCATATAGTTCTGTCTGCACAGGCCAATAGCTCTGTGATTCCACTCACAGCACAATATGAATAAGGAAGATC
>CAMPHP010000493.1 GCA_946885925.1 uncultured Litorilinea sp. | reverse complement strand
GTCGTACGGATTGGGAACTCTGCTGGGCACGCGACCAAATTGCAATCAAAACAAGCAAGACAACGAGCACGCCGCCTGCGCTTGCTACCAATGTCCAGTTGATAGTACGTGCTTCGAGCGCCTCTATATTGAATTCTGTGCTGCCAGATCCTTTGTCGCCTGTAACGTCAATGGTCATTTGCCAATTGCCTTCACTGGGCAGCATAGTATCAGCTTCAAAGTAAAAGTCGCCAAGAAAGGCTTGGCGCACTGCGGGCACAACAATCGGTTCGGATGTGCCATCTACCGGCGCAAAGGTTACAAGGATTTCTGCTTCGTCAACCGGTATCTCGACCTGACTGCTGTTGGCGTCTGGATTAGGTTGGGTAACGGCAATCGAGAGATGGACCTCCCCCACGCGCCACGGTTCCGGCTCCGACCACGCATAGACGCGATACGGGCCAGCTGGGGCATTCGTCAGGCGCGGCGTACCGCCCCCATGCGCGTAGAGCGTGCTGGGCAATCCGCTGAGAATGAATGCCATCAGCAATAGCCAGCGCCTGAGAATTCTACTCTTCATTATGATCGCGAGATGTGGGCAGGGATACTTCTGCCGCGTTGCGCCAACGGTTTTGAATGACACGATGTTCCAACCCTGGCGCAATCATGGCGTAATCGGCGTCCCAAGTTGCACTAACAGGACCAGGCTGCGTCTTCTCTTTGCTGAACATCAATGCAATGATGAAGAGTGCCACCATAATAAACATCATGCTGCCTGGAATCCACATAATGGCCCCACTAATCTGTTGATCTTGCATCACTGTGAAACCCCAGAAGCGTGGCACACTTTCGTAATAGCTGTAACGCACATCGCTAGCAAAGGCAATCGAGACGCCTACAAACATATTAGGGGGCACTGTGCCAATCAGATAGGGCAACTTCGCCCACGCTGGAAAGTGAGAGTGGATGTGTGGAGCCGCACCAACGATAGGCCACCAATAGAGCAGGGATGCCCCAAAGAAGGTGAGATGCTGGATATTGTGGATCCACTCATGGTAAAGCGCCGCATTATAGAAGGTGCTGTCGTGCCAGCCCAGATAGATGGTAATAAAGATGAGCCAACTCACACCCGGCGATGTTGCAGCCGCCAAACCGCGGCGGAAGACAGAGTCACGTGTGAAAAAGCTGCCGATGCTATGACGCATCGGGCCAGGCAATCCCCAGAGTGCAATGGGAAATGGTTCGGCAAGCCAAAGCAAGGGCGCGGCAAACATCATGAAGAGCATGTGCTGGATCATGTGCATAAAGAAAAGCTGGCCGCCCAGACGGTCGATAGGTGACATCAACGCAATTGCGACGATCACCATTCCACCGAGATAGGAGGCCAGCCGCGGCCAGTTCGCCAACTTATGGTTTACGCTTTGCTGCCGCAATCGCCGCCAGCCCCAGACATAGAGCATACTCATAGGGACAATGACAACGAGTACTTCTGGGCGCCATTCCCAACTGGAGAACAGCGCCCGAGCTAAAGGATGCATAGTTTCCTTAATGCACTGGCGTACCTATCAGGTACAGTGCAGGATAGAAGAAAATCCACACCAAATCTACATAGTGCCAGTAGATGGCACAAGATTCTACACCCCAATGGCGCTCCGGTGAATAGTGACCCTTGCGGCCCAGATTCCAGACCACCAAGATAAAGATGATGCCACTGAGGACGTGGAGCGCGTGCATGCCTGTCATGGCAAAAACCACGGCCCCATAGACATTCTCACCCGGCGTCAAGTGGCCTTCATAGAGAAAGGGGAATAGACCCCATTCAAAGACCATCACGCCCAAGAGAAAGATCGCGCCGAGAATGGCAGTGACAATCATGCCAATTGAGAAAGTTCTGCGGTCACCATGCTCCATGGCAGTTTCGGCCAAGTTCATGGAAAAACTACTGATGAGCAACACGGTTGTCACGATCAAGCCGATAACCTGGTCGAGTTCCGGACGGTGCTCACCCCATAGATAGAAACGTACGGTTAATAAGCCACCGAACAAAAACGCTTCGGAGATGAAGAAGAGCCACAGCCCCAAACGATTGTGACGAAGCTGCTCCTTGTAGGTATCTACATGGCCTGCCACATGGGCTGCAATATTAGCCACAACTGCACTCATTGCCTAGTGTCCTTCCTCTTGTCGCCAAAGCCGTGATACATGCATAAAATAGTTGAGTACAGCAACAGCCTTGAACAGCGCCAGCAGCATGAGTACGACTGTGCTGCCCATATAGATAGCCGCAAAATACTCGATAACGGTCAGCACTCCCAAAACCAACGCCACAGTTGCGCTGAGTCGATAGGCGGCGGCTCGTTTTTCGTTCATGACATTTCCTCTCTGCGTGAACGTGTCTTTACTTGCTTATTCCGAAATGGTGAGCCGCCACTTAGTCATCACCGGCACTCGCACCCGCCATCTGAACATAGGTGGAGTTAGGTAAACCATAGTCATACGGTTCGCCAACTACCCGGATGGGATGGGCAAAGCTGTGTTCCGGTACGGGCGACGGAATCTGCCATTCGGGCGAGCGAGAACGCCACGGATTGTTGCCTGCCACCTTACCAACCTCGGCGCTGTGGAAGAAATTATAGAGCATGAGCAGAATTGAGAATGCAATCGCAAAGGCGGAAATCGTCACAAATATATGACCCGCCTCGACATTCAGCGCCGGGTCATAATCGGCGATACGACGGCGCATCCCCATGACACCAACAGACATCTGGCCGATGCTCATCATCCAGAAGGCCGGGGTCATAATCCAGAAGTGCAACTTGCCCAATGTCTCGTTGTACATGCGCCCGGTGATCTTTGGATACCAGAAATAGATGGCAGCAAAGAAGGGAAAGGTAAAGCCGCCAAAGATGGTGGCATGGAAGTGACCGACCACAAAGTAGCTGTCATGCAGGTGCAGGTCGGTGGCGACAGTGCCCAAAATGGGGCCACTCAAGCCACCAATCAGGAAGACTGAGATAGCACCAAGCACAAAGAGCATGGGTGTTGGATAGGTCAACCGTCCACCCCAGAGTGTCCCCAACCAGCTGAAGAATTTCACACCAGTGGGCACAGCAACCAACAAGGTGGAGACCATGAAGGGCACGCGCAGGTATTCGGCATAGCCGGACACGAACATGTGGTGACCCCAGACCAGGAAGCCGACCATCGCAATGGCAATGCTGGAAAGAGCAACCCAGCGATAACCAAAGAGTGGCTTGCGAGCAAAGACCGGCAGAATCTCGCTGATGATCCCAAGACCAGGCAGCACGAAAATGTAGACGGCTGGGTGGGAGTAGAACCAGAAGAGATGCTGGAAGAGAATAGGCGTGCCACCCTTAAGAGGGTCAAAGAAGCCCATGCCGAGCAAGCGCTGCATAGAAACCATCAGGAATGCTTGGCCGATGAATTGAGTTCCAGTCAACTGAATCAAACTGGTTGCCAGAACAGCCCAACAGAAGATCGGCATGCGGAAAAGGCTCATGCCTGGTGGACGCATCCGTAAGATGGTCACGATCAGGTTCAGAGAACCTAAAATCGAGGAAAGACCAATAAAGAAGACTCCATAGATAACGAATTGGTAACCGATGGAGCCAATCGTGCTGAGAGGTGGATAGAGCGTCCAGCCACTATCCCAGCCAAAAAAGAGGCTGGTCATCAGCATCACAACGCCAGGCACATTAATCCAGTAGGCGAAGGCGTTGAGGCGCGGAAATGCCATATCCTCAGCCCCGATCATCAAGGGGACGAGGTAGTTTGCCATGCCACCAATACCCAGCAATATCGCGATCAGAGCTGCCCAACCGTGCATGCTCATAATGGTATTGTAGGTGTCAGGCGTGAGAAACTGAAGACCCGTGCGCGCCAGCTCTGTGCGGAAGATGACGGCGAAGCTACCACCGATCATCAGCATGATGAAGCCAGTGACACCGTACTGGATGCCAATTACCTTGTGGTTGTAATCTACACCAAAATAGCGAGTCCACGCGGGTTTTCCTGGAGGCGGGCCATGGT
>CAMPHP010000492.1 GCA_946885925.1 uncultured Litorilinea sp. | reverse complement strand
CGTGCCAGCGCCATCGGCAATGGCCCCAGTGCTGATCCTGCCACCAGGATCGTGGAAGAGATGCCACTGATTGCGCCGAGGTGGAGCCGCCCAAAATAAGAAGCGTAGACAACAGTGCTGACTGTACGCTGGAGACCACTAAGACTGCCCAATACGATGCCATAGACCAGTGCTATCTCCACGCTGGCAAGATTCGGGGCCATCCATAAGGCCGCGGCCATGAGCAGCAGTGCCCCCATGAGCAGATAGCGTACAGGCATCCGGTCTACCAAAATGCCACTGCCCAGCGTGACAACAGCCGTTGTGAGCGCAATTGGGATATAGACCGTCGCCGCTGCACTTGCAGACATCTGGTTATCGGTAAAGATGCTCACCATATGGAACATCAGCCCTGTAGAAAGCATAGACATTGAGGCCAACCCCAAGGCGATAATCCAAAAGGCAGGGGTGCGGTTGGCTTCCTGCGCCGTCCAGTTTTCTTCTTCTACTTCGCCCTTGCTCGTCACAATTTTGGGAGCCGTTGTGGCTCCATCCGGCAACAAGCCAAATGTTTCGGGTCGGGAGCGATAGAAGAGCAGACCCACCGGAACCATGATCAACAGCAGGGCCACGCCAAGCACGGCATAGGTCATACGCCAGCCAATCTGGGGAATCAGCCAATTGAGCAAATAAGGGAAAAGCCCTGTACCAAGCAAGGCCATCAGCACACCGGAGATGCCCATCATCGCCCCACGCCGCCGCAGCCACCACTGGTTCACAACATAGCTGCTAACTAGCCCCAAGCTTCCCTGGCCCAACATACGTACTGCAACAAAACCAATTAAGAGCATCCACCCATTCTGGATCGTGCTCATATAAAGACAGGCTAGCCCAAAGAGCGCAGATATAATCCCTGCCATGACTCGCGGGCTATGCCGGTCTACTTGCCGCCCAACATAGGGCAAGACAAAGCTACCCGCCAGCGTACCAATCGTGTAAAAGGTGCTGATCATGCTGCGGCTTATGCCGAGGTCAGTAATAAAGTGCTCGATAAAAATAGAGATGGAGTAAGTCTGTCCGGGGCTGGTCATGATGTTGCCCAAGCTACCTGCAACCAAGACGACCCAGCCATAAAAGAAAGGAGTGCGCTGGATTATCCGGCTCGTTCGCACGGGTGTTTCTGCTGTCTGCAACATAGTGGCTTTCTTCTAAAATTTGTCCCAACAGAGGGTTTACGAGAAACCGGCTCTCTTGCCAGATGACAAGGAGCCGGTCAATGGAGGTTTATAAAAGCGAACGTCACTGTGTACGTCGTGGATGATAAGCGATGCCAAACATATTTTTGAGATGGCTTGTAGTAAAAAGAAAGCCCGGCAGGCAAAATTCCTACCGGGTTCTAGTACCCTCGAAGAGACTTGAACTCCTGACCTCTTGGTCCGCAACCAAGCGCTCTATCCACTGAGCTACGAGGGCACAATCCATTGGCGCTACTTTACCACATTTGACCCAAAATTGCAAACTAACGAGCCAAGAATTGTGGCGGGGAGGGAGGGATTTGAACCCTCGAGGGATGTAAATCACCCCTACCCACTTAGCAGGCGGGCGCACTCGACCGGGCTATGCGACCTCCCCACAATTCTATAGAAGCTACGGCAACTCCAGGCGGAGGGGGAGGGATTCGAACCCCCGGTGACATTGCTGCCACAGTTGTTTTCAAGACAACCGCCTTAGACCACTCGGCCTCCCCTCCCTGCTCGCATGTGGCAAGCCTTGGTGTGGACGACATACGACCTTAGGAAGCCGCACATAGTCTTCCTAGTAGCAAACAGTAGTATACGCAATTTGGGGGATCATGTCAAATTATTGGAAGGGTTCCTGTCATTGAATTACTTCCTGACCACCCATGTAAGGCCGCAGCACTTCCGGAATCACCACGCTCCCATCGGCCTGTTGGTAGTTCTCCAGAATGGCAATAATCACACGTGGCAAAGCCAGCCCCGAACCATTGAGCGTGTGAACAAATTCTACCTTGCCTTCTTCAGTGCGATAGCGAATATTGGCCCGCCGCGCCTGGAAATCGCGGAACCACGAACAGGAGCTAACCTCCAACCACTCCTGGCTGCCTGCCGACCAGATCTCAATGTCATATTTCATGCACGCTACAAACGACAAGTCACCCGTGGCAATCAAGACACGGCGATAGGGCAAGCCAAGTGCTTCCACCAGCTTTTCAGCGCTCTCGACCAAGTTCTCTAGTTCAGCACGACCTGCATGCGGCTCTACAAACTTGACCATCTCTACCTTTTCAAATTGGTGGACGCGCTTGATGCCACGCACGTCCTTACCTGCCGAAAGCTTTTCGCGGCGAAAACAGGGTGTGTGCGCCACATAATAGAGAGGCAGGCTCCCTGCGGGCAGAATCTCGTCCCGGTGCAGATTGGTCACAGGCACTTCTGCCGTGGGTATAAACCAATAATCTTCCTCCACATCGTGATAGAGGTTGTCGCCAAACTTGGGCAAATTTCCCGTACCCACCATGCATTCTTCGCGCACCATAAAGGGCGGGTAGATTTCCTTGTAATTGTGCTCCTCTGTGTGTACATCCAGGAAATAATTTGCTAAGGCGCGTTGCAGTTTGGCCCCTGCACCCTTGAGCACGTAAAAGCGGCTGCCCGACAACTTAGCGCCTCGCTCCAGGTCAATAATGTCCAGACGCTCACCCAAATCCCAATGGGGTAAGGGGGTAAAATCAAACTTAGGCAATTCGCCGACCTGTTTGACAACGACATTGCCCGATTCATCGGGTGCAACTGGCACTTCGGGCTCTGGCAGGTTGGGAATACGCAGCATCGCATCAAGAAAATCGGCTTCCACTTTGCGGAGTTCCTGATCCAACAGGTCGATCTCGTCACCGATTTGGCTCATGCGCTCCTTGAGTGCGTTGGCAGCCTCGGTTTGCCCACTCTTGAACAATTTCCCGATTTCTTTAGAGCCTGCGTTGCGCTCGGCGCGCAGCATTTCTACACGCGTCAGCAAATGGCGTCGTCGTTCGTCCAAGTCCAACGCCAGTTCCCACGGCGCATCCGTGGCGTTGAGTTTCTGCATGGCCTCGGCCAGTTCAGCACGGTGCTCGCGCATCCAGCGAATATCTAACATGATTCCTTGTCTCCTTCTATCTTGCTTGCTAGCTTACTTGCCTACTAGCTTCTCTATCAATAAAAGCTTGCCGGGTAATTCCCCGAGCCAAGCCCCCCTATGCCCATCAAAAGCCAATAAAAAAAGCCCCTCTCCATATTTCAGGACGAAGGGACTTCGTGGTGCCACCTGAGTTTGCGCGTTCAACACACGCCTCATTGCCTGGTAACGGCAGGATGCCGCCCGACCTTTGCCGCCGGGAACTCACAAGGTGCTGGCAATGTACTATCCGGCTACCTCGCACCACCCGGCAGCTCTCTGAACGGACACATTACACGCCCTGGCCTTGGTCATCGCTTTGAATCGATGGTAACATATGAGACAGGCGCATGTCAATCTTCGGCGCTCACAGCAATACCAACATTGCTATAGTCAACCATCCTATCCACCACAACCCAATAAATAAATCTGGAGCCACACATCGTGCGTCGTGTTCTCATCCACGCTCTCGTCATTATCTTCATTCTTCTAATCGGTGCGCTCCCCATGATCTCGGTGTTGGTCGCCGGAACGATTGCCGAAAGAAATAACTGCGAACTCCATGAAGGCTTTGTCAACCCCTGTATCATTGACGGTGAGGACTGGGGCGAGACGCTTTATGCAATGGGCATGATGGGGTGGTTTGGCTTGGTGACGATACCCGGAGCCTTGCTTATCGCCGCGGCCTACCTCCTCATCGTCATCAGTGTTGCCATCATCCGCTATGTTCGTCGCCGCAACATGGCCCCTCAAGCCCAGTCGTAACGGAAGTTGCTACCCGTGTCTGTCCGGAGAGGATCAGCATCTTTCAGAGGCAGAGAGACTCCTGCGCGCCCTGGGGGCACCCGACAGAGCAGAGTGTCCTCGAGTGCTAGC
>CAMPHP010000491.1 GCA_946885925.1 uncultured Litorilinea sp. | reverse complement strand
CTCCAAAGGAGTCCCTTTCATCTACTACTCTTTTCGACTTTTGATTTGCCCTGCTCATGCTGACATGCCCGTTGACAACAAGTTGTCTAGCGTGCTATTGTGATGCAGGATATGCTCCCTATTCGTTCCCGTATCCTACTCTACTCTTATAACTGAATCTTATAACTGAATCGAAGTAGCGTTTGGCGTGCGAACCCACTATCGCCCGTGAGTACGCGCCTATGTTCAACACGGGGCGGTACTGACCCAGTTAGGCCCATCCATCACTGCACATAGAACGAGTGCGGCACATGAATGTTAGCTCTACCGCCGCCAGCCAAAGCTGGACTTTGACCTGGCAAGAGACCCTTCTTTGCTTGCACGTATTGGAAGGAAATCTCGTCTCCACCTACCTAGATTGGCAGCAAGTCCACGCAGACCATTTCATGCTGCGGCGAAAAGCCCAAAATGCGCTCCTTCAAGCAGAATACCATTGGCAGGTTGAACCACTTTCTGGTGGAACGCAGCATCATACCGTGCGTGCTGCGCCGCACTGGGAGCGATAAACCGCTTTCGGGGTGAGTGAGAATATCCACGAGAAGGCACATCTAGGCAGGAACATATCTAGCAGGAACACATCTAGGAAAGGAATAGTCTATCGATTTTGTTGCTCCATCTATGCTATCCACGAATGTAGGTCGCCGTAGTTGCTCCCCACTTGTAGCAACCTGACAGAAGTGCTCTACCCACTTCGTCATGTCTAGGTTCTGTATCCGCCAAATGGTTCGGCCATGCGCCAACGACCCGCTCCCCACCGGGAGCAGAAGAGGAACCTATGAAGCAAAGAAACTTGGTTATTACGCTCCTCCTGGTATTCGCCTTACTCCTAGCTGCGTGCGCCGGTGCGCGACAACCACCTTCTGTGGCTGTGGAAGCTGGCGAGTCTGCTGCCAACACGCCCGCGGCGGATGCGACCGCAGCCAGTGACGCGGAAGCCAGTGATGCCGAAGCTACACCTGTCGAGACCGGCATCGCAACCTCCACTGGCAACAGCGAAGCCCCTGTACCCACAACCTTCCAAGAAGCGCCCATCTTGGCCGAAAGGGTTGAAGCCGGTGACCTCCCACCTGTGGCCGAGCGGCTGCCCGCTACTCCCCTGGTGCTTGATCCTGTGGAAGAGGTGGGGCAATATGGCGGTACTTGGCGCATGGTTGATTCCAACGACGATTTGGGGTGGACGCGGCAGACCATCATGGTGGAGCCCTTCCTCAAGTGGAATCGAGATGTCTCCGGAATGCGCCCCAACTTAATCGAAAGCTGGGAGTGGAACGATGATGCCACCGAAGTTATCGTTGCATTCCGCCAAGGTATCAAGTGGTCGGATGGCGAGGATCTCAATGTAGATGACTACCTCTTCTGGTGGAATGACATGGTCATGGACGAAGCTATCCCCATAGGTCCGCCAGGTGGTACTACGGTGGGTGGTGAAGCCATGAACGTAGAGCGTGTGGATGATTATACGCTGCGTTTCACCTTTGCTGCGCCGAACCCGCTCTTCCTGCAAAACCACTCGCGCGGCTCCTATCACTCGTCTGCCTTTGTGGTGCCGGAACACTATCTGCGCGAGTTCCACCCCAAGTATAACGACCAGGTAGAAAATAGCGACGAACTCATGGCGCGCTATGACCCTGTGAGCCGCCTGCACTATCCCGATATGCCTACTTTCAATGCGTGGATGGTAACAGAATACCAGTCAGGCCAACGCTTAGTTTTAGAGCGCAATCCATACTATTGGAAGGTTGATCCCCAGGGCAACCAACTGCCTTATATTGACCGGATCGAGGTAGATATTGCCGAGGCTGGCAACCCGACTGAGTTTGTGGCGCTCAAGGCGATTGCCGGTGAGTTGGATATGCAGGTGCGCGATATTGCGCTCAAGGATGTGCCGCTGGTGTTGGAAAATGCTGAAGCGGGTGATTACCGGGTGATCATGTGGAATCGCGGTGACTTTGCCTGGCCTTGGTTGATCCTCATGTATGACTATCCAGATGAGGCCATTGTCGATCTGATGTATATGCCAGAGTTCCGCCGCGCGCTCTCGGTTGCCATCAATCGCGAACGCATCAACACAATTACGTCGCTCGGCCTTGCCACACCACGCCAAGCGGCGCTGAGTGCGGAAAGCCCCGAATTCCTCAGTGACGAAGGCAGGCAAGTCTATGAGGAATGGGCCTTCTCCTATGTTGAACATGACCCAGAACAGGCAATGGCATGGCTGGATGAAATCGGCGTTGTTGATGCGGATGGTGATGGCTTCCGCGACCGGCCTGACGGGTCTCCGCTGGAACTGATTGTCGATGTGGATGTAACCGACCAAAAGACCCTTGACACGATCGACCTGATCAAGGAGGATTGGGAGGCCGTAGGGCTAAATCTGGTGATCAATGCCATTGCCGCCGAAGTGATGAACCAGCGCGCCCAGGCAGGTGAGATCATGATCCGCGCCTGGGGTAGTGCTGCGGCATGGGGTCTTATCTCCGCTGCTACCGTCTGGGCACCCGTAGAAGGTGTCACCTACAGCCTTGGTGGTGTCCGCATTGGACAACATTATGTCTCCTTAGGCGAATCAGGTATTGCGCCCCGACCCGGCTCGGCGCTTGAACAACTCCAGCAGGCCTATACAGAGGCAATAAGCACGGTGGATGATGCCGAGCGTAACGCCGCTCTATTGAACGCCTATCGCATTCACATTGACGAGGGTCCACTGAGCATCGGCACGGTGGGTGAGCATGTCAGTCCGGTTGTGGTGAAAAATAACTTCCATAACGTGCAGGATTTTGGGCTAGTCGCGGGCTGGGATCTGGGCTTCCCCGGCACGGCTGACCCAGAACAGTTCTTCATGCGCTAAGTACAAGCGACAGCGTGGGACGTGCCTCAGTGCCGTCCCACGCTCTTCCCAATGCGTTGAGTAGCGCAGGTGCGTTGGAAAGGAAGCAAATGACCCGGTACATCATCCGGCGGATCTTCGCCATGATCCCGACGATCTTCTTCATTGCCTTGATCGGCTTTGTCATTATGGAAGCGCCTCCCGGTGATTATGTCGAGATCTATATGCTGGGGCAAGAGGCACAAGGCAATACTAGTGTGCGCGAACAAGAGTCCGAACTGCGCCTGCGCTTTGGATTGGATCAGCCGGTCTACGTTCGTTTCTTCACTTGGCTGGGTGACTTTGTACGCGGCGACTTTGGCGATTCGTTTGTCCAGCGCCGCCCCGTCTCTGCCGTATTGATGGAGCGCTTGCCTTTGACCTTGGCTGTGTCACTGGGCGCGTTTATCATCTCGTGGGGTATTGGGATTCCCCTCGGTATCTACTCTGCCACCCACCAATATTCGCGAACAGATAACGTTCTCACTACGCTTGCCTTTATCGGATTAGGATTGCCTGACTTTCTCTTGGCGCTAGCCTTCTTGGTACTGGCTTGGGTGGCATCGGGCCAGGTGTTAACTGGCCTCTTCTCATCAGACTATATCAACGCGCCATGGTCATGGGCCAAGCTTATTGATCTGCTCCAACATGTCTGGATTGCCATTGCCGCCGTGATTATTACCGGCACAGCCTGGGTCATGCGCATCATGCGCGGCAATCTACTCAATGTGATGGGCAGCAATTTTATCCTAGCGGCGCGTGCCAAAGGCATTCCCGAATATGTAGTCGTCTGGAAGCACGGGGTACGCAATGCGCTGCACCCCCTGGTGATGACGTTGGGGCAGACCTTGGCCTGGTTGATCAATGGTTTTACCATCACCAGCATTGTGCTCGACCTACCCACGATTCAGACTGTCTATCTCAACGCCACCTTGAACCAAGATATTTATCTAGCAGGGACGATCTTGATTCTCATTGGTCTTTTGATTCTGCTAGGGACGCTGCTGGCTGACATCCTGTTGGCTTGGCTCGACCCGCGCATTCGGCTGGAGTGACCGCGGTGAAGGCAAACGATAGACCCGATCACCTTCTCGGCGCATCTAGATATGTTGACTCAAGTTGCCG
>CAMPHP010000490.1 GCA_946885925.1 uncultured Litorilinea sp. | reverse complement strand
TGGCGGGAGTGCGCTTGCGGGCCGCACAACTGAATGTCGCGCTTCCCCTGGTGATTGCGGGTCGCTCTGGCTGTAATAACCCTTAACCGAGGAGCGCGTTTTTCGATGCGATGGTGATTGGCGAGGGCGAGGAGGTGATCTTTGATGTGATCGCCGCCTATGAAGCGTGGCGGGGAGAGTATCCCCGACCTACGGCGGAGGATGCTCAAGCCGTTGCGCCTAGCATCCAGCCCGACCCGGCGCGTGTCGCGCTGTGGGAGCGGCTGGTGCGGATTCCAGGTGTCTATGTGCCGCACTTTTACGAGGTGAGTTACGCCGCTGATGCCACAATTGCAGCCATCACGCCCACCCATCCTGCCGCGCCTGCCGAGGTGCTCAAGCGGGTGGTGACGGTGCTTCCGCCGCCAGTGACGCGCTTTATTGTCCCCTTTATTGATGTGACCCACAATCGCGCCGCCATCGAGATCATGCGTGGCTGTACGCGCGGGTGTCGCTTTTGCCAGGCAGGGATGATCTTCCGGCCTGTACGCGAGCGCCCGGTGGAAGAAGTGCTGCAAGCGGTGGACGAGATGATCCAGCATTGTGGCTTTGAGGAAGTCAGCTTTCTCAGCCTGAGCAGTTCGGATTACTCCTATGTGGAAGAACTGGTGCGGCGCACGGTCGAGCGGCATGGAGCCAAGAAACTGAGCATCGGCCTGCCCAGCCTGCGGATCGAGAGCTTTAGCGTTGATCTAATGGAGTTGCTTGAGAAGGGGCGGCGTCGCTCTGGCTTCACCTTTGCGCCTGAAGCGGCTACTGATCGGCTGCGCGATGTGATCAACAAGCCGATTTCCTCCGCCGATCTGCTTCAGACCGCCGAGGAGGTCTATAAGCGGGGCTGGACGACGATCAAGATGTATTTTATGATCGGCCATCCGACGCAGACACTCGAAGATGTGCAAGCCATTGCCGACTTGGCGAAAGAGGTGCTGGCTGTGGGGCGGCGAGTGCTGGGCAAGAAGGCCAATGTGCGGATTGGCGTTAGCACGCTTGTGCCCAAACCGCACACGCCTTTCCAGTGGGTGCCGATGGAGGATGAGGCGGTGATCCGCGCACAGATTGCGCTGCTCCAGCGCGAGTTGCGCGGCCCCGGCATTTCCTTCTCCTGGAACAATGTCGAGGAGACGCTGGTCGAGGCATTCTTAACGCGTGGTGACCGCCGCATGAGTGATGTGATCCAGCGCGCTTGGGAGTTGGGGGCAAAATTGGAAGGGTGGGGCGAGTATTTCAACTTCCCCGCCTGGCAGCAAGCCTTTGCCGAGATGGGGCTGGATATGGACTGGTATGCGCGCCGCGCTCGTCCCGTGGATGAGGTGCTGCCCTGGGATCATATTTCGGCAGGGGTGAAAAAGGAGTTTCTGGCTGCGGAGTATGTCCATACCTACCAGGGCGGCGTGGTGGATGATTGCCGCGAGCACTGCTTTAGCTGTGGCATCCTGGGCTATTTCAAGGAACAGCGACGTGTTGCGCCGGATGATGGCTGGGCGTGCCCAAGCTTGGGACGTAATAAGGAACGGCAGCCAGTCGATATTACGCCGATCCCTCTTTATTTCAACGATGAAATGTCCCCGGACACGGTGGGGCAGTTTGACCATCGTGTACCCCAGCGCCGTTTTGGTACGGTGAGCCAACGGGTGAAGGCCGCGGCTTTGGTTGAGGCATCAGGGGGCTAGAGAAGATGAGCGAGCTACACGAGACGCTTCTCCCAGAGAGCAGCCTTGAGGAAGGCAATACTCAGCAGGGTATTGCAAAAGCGCTAGAGGAAGAAATTCCTCGCCAGCGCATCCGGCTGATCTATGAGAAGGGCGAGCCGGTAAAGTTTATTTCGCACCAAGATGAGTTTCGTCTTTGGGAGCGAACACTGCGCCGCGCGGATTTGCCCTTGCTCTATAAACAGGGCTTTAATCCCCAACCTTATATCCAGTTTGCTTCACCCTTGGGGGTTGGCATTACGGGTGCAAATGAACCGATTGATATTACCTTGAGTCCGCCCGTGCCGCTAGAGGAAGTCGAGGCACTGATCAAAGCCAAACTGCCGCCCGGTGTCTACTTGCGCGCCATCGGCGAAGTTCCGCTGCAGACGCCATCGCTGCAAAGTCTCTTGATTGGGGCCGATTACACCATTCTGCTCTATGCCGAGCCGGGCGAGTTGGAGAGCGATGCGATTGACCAGGCGATTGCTAATGTGTTGGCGCAAAGTGAGATTTGGCGCGAGCGCCAGCGCAAGGGCGAAAGCTATACCTACAACTTGCGCCCGTTGATCTTTGAGTTAGTCAACCGTGGCTATGATGCCGTGAAAGAGGAGCACACGATCTTCCTGCGTGTGCAGCAGCGTTCTGGAGCCACGGGGCGTCCCGACGAAGTGGTGGCAGCGCTGGGTTTGGATGACCACGCACGAACCTTGCGTCGCGAACGGCTCTACTACGCTGACCAGCCGGAGGATGTTGCTCTGTTTGCGGCCTATCCAGTGATTGAGCAAAGCGCCATCGCCGCGCCAAAACGCAAGGAGCACCAAGGCGGTAAGCGGCACGATAAGCAGCGTGATCACGCTGCGCCAGCCCCAATGGGTCGCTCGATCAGCGAACGGGCGGGAGATGAGTTTATTTAGAACTGACTTCAAAGTGTCATTCCGCGCCAATGGCGGGTGCCTCCAGGGGCGCGGTCTGCGACGAGGAATCCCTCTCTGTACGCTGGAAGAAGGGGACTCTTCGCTGTGCTCAGAGTGATAAACTCGAATTTTGAGATGACCTTTAGTAAACGAGAGAGTTAGTAAACGACAGAGTTAGCGAGTGCGTCGATCTCGGCGCGCTCGCTGATGACGTGAGTGATGTGTCCATCCACCATTTGCACAACCCGATCCACATAGCGACACATGCGTAGGTCATGCGTTACCATCACCCCAGCGCGCCCTTGCTCGTGGATGAGATCGGCAAAGGTTGCCACCACTTGAAATGCACGTTCAGTGTCCAGGCTGGCGGTTGGTTCATCGGCTAAGACAACCTCTGGCTCGTGGATCAGGGCGCGCGCAATGGCAACGCGCTGCTGTTGACCACCGGAGAGTTGGCTTGGATAGTTTGTGAGTCGCTCTGCTAGCCCCAACCGTGACAGCAGCATGCGCGCCCGCTCTTTGCCCTCTTTGTTGAGCTTGCCATTGAGCCGCAGCATCAACTGAACGTTTTCCAGCGCATTAAGATAGGGGACGAGGTTGTTGGATTGGAAAGCGAAGCCAATCGCACGTCCCCGAAAGCGTGTGCGTTCGGCATCGCTCATGCTGGTTAGTTTTCTCCCTGCGATCTGGATCTCGCCTTCTGTCGGATTGAGCAGCCCCGCTAACATGGCTAACATCGTGGTTTTGCCAGAGCCACTTGGCCCCACCAAGGCTACAAATTCGCCGCTCTCGACCGTGAAGCTGACTTTGTTGACCGCTACGACCTTGTTGCTTCCTTCGCCATAACTCTTGATTACCTCGCGAGCTTGAAGTGCCGGGGTTGCTGCCATTATTGAGCTAACCCCAAGGCGGTCAATGGTTCTGCACGCACCAAAAGCCAGACCGAAATCAAACCTCCCAGCGGGCCGATGATGAGGAGCAACGCCACGGCAGAGGCCACAGCACGACCCGTAAAGATAATGGGCAGGGTAGGGGGAAAAGTTAAGGACAAGAGTAGGGAACCGACCGCGCCGATTGCCACACCCAAGGCATTGATGGCAATGATCTGAGCAATGGCGGAGATAGCGATGGTGGTTGTTGATGTGCCTATCGCCTTCAACATGCCAATCTGCGCTACTTTTTGTAGAGTCTGAATTTGAAAGAAACCGCCGACGACGAGGATACCGATAAAGAGGGTAAAGTATTGCTGCGTATCCAAAGTGCTTTTCTGCTCGATATAGCCAGGGGTAGCTTCATAAGCCGTTTGACGATCTACCGCCTCAACGTCTGGGACGAGCCTTTCTAACTCGGCTGCTGTTGTGCGCCATGCACCCGGATCGACCAACTTGACGG
>CAMPHP010000489.1 GCA_946885925.1 uncultured Litorilinea sp. | reverse complement strand
TATATGTTGAGTTAAATTTCAAACAGTCTTCATCTCTGCCAGTGCCTGGACAGGATCTGTGTAGGGCAAGCCAAAGGTTTCCGCCACTGCCTTATGGGTCAACTTACCCGCATGTGTGTTGAGCCCATGAAGCAGTGGCTGACTATGTCTGATAGCGTCCAGCCCCCCACTGGCAATGCTCAGGGCATAGGACATGGTCTGGTTGACCAGGGCAAAGGTACTGGTACGCGGTACTGCTCCTGGCATATTCGCCACACCATAATGCACGATGCCGTCAATCACATAGATGGGATCGCTGTGGGTTGTGGGTCGCGTTGTCTCGATGCAACCGCCCTGATCCACCGCTACATCCACAATCACCGCACCTTGACGCATATGCGCCAACATGGGCCGCGTCACCAACAAGGGAGCGCGCCCGCCAGGGATCAAGACTGCGCCAATCACCAGATCGGCATGAAAGACCGCTTGCTCAATCGAATATTCGTTGCTCGTGCGCGTCTGCAAACGTCCCTGGAAAACATCATCCAGATATTGCAGCCGGTCGTGATTCACATCCAACACAGTCACTTGTGCGCCCATGCCCAATGCCACTTTGGCCGCGTTGGTACCCACCGTACCGCCGCCCAGGATGGCAACATTGGCAGGCGCAACCCCCGGCACACCGCCCAGCAACACCCCACGCCCTCCATGATGGCGCTCTAGATAGCTTGCGCCCACTTGGGTTGCCATACGCCCCGCTACCTCGCTCATCGGTATCAGCAACGGCAGTTTGCCCTCTTCGGTCTGCACTGTCTCATAAGCAATAGCAGTCACACCACTGGATAGAAGCGCGTCGGTAAGCTGGCGGTCGGCAGCAAGATGCAAATAGGTAAAGAGCAGTTGGTCTGGACGCAAAAAATGGTACTCGCTGGGAACCGGCTCCTTGACCTTGACGATCAATTGTGCAGCCCAAGCATCCGCCGCGGAAGAGACAATCTCACCCCCAGCGGCGAGATATTCATTATCGGTCAAAAAGCTGCCCATCCCCGCGCCCGTTTCGACCAACACACGATGGCCGCGGCGAGTCAAAACCTTCACCGCGCCAGGGGTGAGGCCTACCCGGTTTTCGCCATCCTTGATCTCTTTGGGCAACCCGATTAACATTCCGCGCTCCTTCTCCTATCAAATCATCATAGGGTATATCCGGTTACTTATACCACAGTCAAAAGACGGTTCTTCGTCAGAGTTTAGCAGCAGCCTTATCTTGAGAGCAAGAAGTCTCTATTGTACTAGGCTGATGTACTAGACTGATTTACTAGACTGATGTACTAGACTGATGTACTAGACTGATGCACTAGGTTGATGATGTGCTGTCATCACGAGTATGGCTTGCATCCTGCAACACAGTGGCAACATCTTCTTCCCAACGGTTCAATTGCGTCAGGAGCGAATGGAGTTCCGGCCCAATCTGGCGCAGTTCGGCGCGGTGAGCAGCGGACAAGCCAGCCAACACGGCCTCACCCTGGGGTGTCAAATTCAAATTGACTTGGCGGCGATCATCCGTGGCATGCGTACGTGCCACCAACGCTTGTGCCTCGAGCCGGTTGACCAACTCCACCGTACTGTGATGGCGCAGTTGCAACCACTCCGCTAACTCGCTCACGGTTACATAATTTCGATCTGGAAAGCCTTTGATGGCAAGCAGTGCTTGATGCTGCTGGGGGGTAATTCCCGCATTTTGAGCTGCACGCTCACTAAAGCGCATAAAGCGGCGTAGGGCATAGCGAAATGCCGCCAGCATCTCATATTCCTGTTTGCTTATTGGTCGTGTAGTGCTATCCCCTGTTTCCGGCGGTTGACGATCTAATGTACTCATTGGGCCTCGCAATTCTTAACAAATATCGCATAACGATATATTATTATTCGGTTGCGCTTGCACACCAATCGCGACTCTAGCCAGTCCAGCAGTTGATGTGCAGCTCGCATAGCGCGGATTAAATGTACGGATCAAATCAAAGTACAAGCAAGTTACTATCGATCAAAGGCAAATCAAAGCCACATTCAAGGAGGAATCAATGTCCGTTGGACGCAGCACGCTGGACTATCGCACGGAACCAGGCATCCATCAGTCCAGCAATTTCCGGCTACTCTTTGTGTCAGCGTTGGCCGCGCTGATTGGTGTCCTCGCCGGTCTATTGGCCTATGCACTCTATGTGCTTATCGCGCTTTTGTCTAACTTAATCTATTACCAGCGCATCGGGCTAGAGATTCCCAGCTTTGCGGAACACACGCTGGGTGCGTGGGTACTCATTGTACCAGCCATCGGCGGCTTGATTATCGGATTGATGATCCGCTATGGCACGCCCAAGATCAGCGGGCATGGCATTCCGGAAGCAATGGAAGCCGTTTTGACCCAACGCAGCCGTGTCTCCCCTCGTGTTGCGATCTTCAAGCCCTTTTCCGCAGCCATCGCCATCGGTACAGGAGGTCCATTTGGGGCAGAGGGGCCAATCATCCAAACTGGCGGGGCGTTAGGGTCAATCCTGGGGCAGTTGCTCCACACCACCGCTGCCGAACGCAAAGTGCTCTTGGCTTGTGGCGCAGCCGCGGGTATGGCAGCCACCTTTAGCACGCCCATCGCTGCTGTGATTCTTGCCATCGAGCTATTGCTCTTTGAATTCAAATCACGCTCCTTTATTCCCCTCGCCATTGCCAGCACACTAGCCACCGCTGTCCATTTTCAAGTCATGGGACGCCAACCAATGTTTAGCGTCGGCCAACTGGATTTTGGCATTCCCTATAATATGCCATACTACTTGATCCTAGGCGTGCTCTGCGGGCTGGCAGCCGTGGGATTTAGCAACGCGCTCTATTGGGTCGAAGATCAATTCGAAAGGCTGCCGGTTAAGTCATTCTGGTGGCCCGCCATTGGTGGGCTTGTGCTCGGCATCATTGGCCTTTTTGTACCCAGTGTTTTGGGTGTTGGCTACGACCTCATCTCAGGTCTGCTTACTAATCAGTTTACGTTGAGTATGGCCTTTGTTATTCTAATCTTCAAGACGTTGGCCTTATTGGTTTCGCTAGGTTCTGGCACGTCGGGCGGTCTGTTGGCCCCTATGTTTATTATGGGTGCGGCAATGGGCGCGATCTTTGCGATCTTGATGAACCAAATCGTTCCAGGGGCGAATCTCTCACCGGGGGCTTTTGCCTTGGTAGCAATGGCAGCGCTCTTTGGCTCGGCATCACGCGCTACCTTTGCCTTTATCATCTTCGCATTCGAAATTACCCGCGACTACAACGCGATTCTCCCGCTCATGCTGGTCTCGGTCATTGCCGATGGTGTTGCCCTAAAATTTATGCGGAACTCCATTATGACCGAAAAATTGGCGCGCCGCGGGCTGCGTGTGCATCAAGATTATGAGACCGATGTGCTCCATGATGTGAATGTGGGGACGGTCATGGAACGCCATCCCTCCACTGTTTCTAGCACCATGACGGTTTCTGAGTTAGCAGATCGGATTGCGCGCCACGAACCCGAATACTCGCGCCATCAAGCATTGCTGATCCTGGATGAAAGTAGCGAACTAGCGGGTATCATCACGCGCGGCGATGTCGTCGCGGCACTCCAAAATGGCTTGCGCGCAGATCAGCGCGTGCTCGACGTGGGTACAGACAATCTAATTGTTACCTATCCCGACGAAACAATGTACGAAGCACTTAACAAGATGCAACGCAATGGGATTGGCCGCTTGCCCGTGGTGGATCGCCACAATCCGCGCCTCTTAATCGGCTATTTGGGTCGTTCGGCACTGCTTGAAGCTCGCCTGCGCCGGTTGGATGAAGAAGCCGTGATCGAGCCAGGTTGGCTGCAACAATTGACCCGCGGCACAAAGGACGCAGTCTCCGCGTAATAGCCTCATCGCAAATACGCTTTATACCTTCCTTGTGCAGTGCCGGAGGCTAAATCGCTCCAGCAAGCAATCAAGTTGTAACCGAACAAACCGACTGCTCGTACCTTTCCTCGGAGCCACTCAAAGGGCTTCAGGCTCCGAGGAAGGTCTCC
>CAMPHP010000488.1 GCA_946885925.1 uncultured Litorilinea sp. | reverse complement strand
TGTCAATGAATAGCAATGAATAACGATGCTAGCCATCCTTTACCGCTCAATCGACATGAGCAAAGACGGTCAATTTAATGACGCCTGGATTCTTTTGGCGATCATCCTGACCCTGCTTGGCCTTGCTCTCAACAGTATCGTCCTCACCACTGCTGCCGTGCTGCTGCTGGTGGTTACGGGAGCTAGCCGTCTGTGGGCAGCACTGAGCTCGCGCGGACTCACCTATCACCGGCGCTTTAGCGAAATCCGTGCATTTCAAGGCGAGACAATTGAACTGACGCTCGAACTCCACAACGCAAAGGTGCTGCCGCAGCCGTGGGTGACTGTACGCGATCTCTTCCCAACTGAACTGCCTGTCAGTGATAACAAACTGGATGTAAATCCATTCACCAACCTGGCGGAGTTTCGCACCTTTTGGATGGCTGGCCCCTATCAACGCATCACTCGCCGCTTTCAAGTCCAATGCACAGTACGTGGCTTCCATCCCTATGGCCCTGCCGAACTCCATACTGGCGATGCCTTTGGCTTTTTCACCAAAAAAGCAACCCAAACCGAGGTGCAGTATTTAATCGTCTATCCACGTCTCTATACCGTGGCCGACTTAAAATTGCCAACCAAACATCCCTTTGGTGCAGCCCTTGCGCCCCATTCCCTCTATCAAGACCCCCTGCGTGCCGCCGGAGTGCGACCCTGGGAAGCCGGGGATTCAATGCGTCGCATTCACTGGAAAGCCAGTGCCCGCCAACAAGAGTTGCTCAGTCGTATCTATGAGCCGAGCGAGGAGCAGGTCATCCAGATTTTTCTCAACGTCGCGACGATGGTACGCCACTGGCACGGCTACATTCCCGAATTACAGGAGCGCGCCATCAGCGTGGCGGGCAGTCTAGCCGCGCTGGCTGCGGAAGAACGTATGCCCGTGGGCCTCATCGCCAACGGTGCACTCCCGGGCAGCGACCAAGCCTTACGAGTCTTGCCTGGGCGCAGCCCCTCACAATTAATGCACATTCTTAAAATCTTGGCCGCGGTAACGCCGCATGCCACACAGGCCATCGAAACACTACTCGTTGAACAAGCACCCCATCTGCCTTGGGGCGCAACTTTGGTCGTCGTGACCGCCATCGCGCATGAGGCGCTACTGGCGACGTTGATAGACTTGGCGGCTGTAGGACGGCGCATTGTGTTATTCACGTTGGCCCAAGAACCACCACAACAACACATGGGAAGCATTGTCGTCTACCACTTGCCCCACTTGGTTGATGACATCATCGCACCAACCGAAATTAAGGACGCGGCCCCCCTTGCTAGCCCTAGTTCACTGCCAGTTCCGGGACTTACGCCATGATCCTAACCAATCGCCGTCTCCGTCTGCTCTATATCGCCTTGGCGGGCATGGATATGGCTGTCCTACTTCCCTGGCTCGTAAGCGTGAGTCTCTTTTGGGCACGCAACGGCGATCTTCGCGCCGAGCGTCTGGCAACGTTGCTGATGCAAAGCCCCCTCTTACTCTTTGCCGCATTCTGGGGTGTCATGCTCTTGTACATGCTACTTGCCGATCTGTTGAACCATGCCAACATCCAAGCTCCCTTGCGCGCGGTCGCCATTCTCGGTGTCCTAGCACTCACCAGCTTGTTGGCGGTTCGCCTTCTGCTCTATACCGATGCTGCGCCAAACGACTTCAGATGGCTACGCGAAACCATCCTGGCAGTCGTTAATCTTGTGACCGGCGTGAGAGGTGAAATCCTGCTGATCGTAACCAACTATTTCCTCTGGTGGCGCGTTGCTGGCTATACCGACCGTAGCCTGGAGTTCACCAGCATCGGGCTAAGTTTCCGTCTTGGCATGTTGCTAGTCATCGTGGGCAGTGCCCTGTTTGCCTATTGGACCGATCAAAGCACTGCCGCCATTATTTACTTGACCCTCTTTTTCACATTTGGTTTGATCGCCGTTGCACTGGCACGCATTGACCAGAAGGCTGTCGGCGCGGCCAATAGCAGTGGTGCGCTCCTGCCCTGGAATCGCTTCGCCCAACTCGCAATCACCGTCACAGGCATACTCACTGCCTCGCTTGCTGTTGCCACCGTCTATACACCCTCACTCCTACGTACTGTCCTAGGCTGGTTCGCTCCTCTGGGATGGCTTGTGCAGTGGATACTCACAGGGATTGCCCTGGCACTCTTTTGGCTGCTAACACCCCTATTCGAGTGGTTAGCGGCGCGCATCCAAGCAATTATTGCCGAGACACCACCCCAACAACTCAACGAACCGCCGCCTCCACTGGAGCCGGTAAGCCTCACCGAAATGGTGCAACAGGTCGCATTTCTGCGCTATTGCATCGGTGCAGCCATCATCTTTACGGCGCTCCTCTTGCTCCTCATCCTCTTCACACGCATGTCGCGGCGCGAGCGCAACACAGACCAGGAAGAGACCGCGCCGGTAGAGGGTTCTCTGCAACCCGGACGATTCAACTTTGGACTCGATCGATTGAAAGATTGGTTTGCCCTGTTGGGGCGCTATGGAGTAGGCAGTCACTTGCTGGCTGCCATTAGTGTGGAAAATATCTACGCCAACCTAACCCGCTTGGCGCGACGCAAGGGCTACCCACGGCGTCCAGCGCAAGGGCCAGACAGCTACCTTCCCGTTCTCATGCAAGCGTTTCCCGGCCATGAGACAGAGTTAAATGCCATCACCGCCGCCTATCTGCGCGTGCGCTATGCCGAACGTCCCATTACCCAAGAGGAATTGGACTCGTTGCGAAGCGCTTACGCAGCTATCACTGCACCTGCCGACAAAGAGGCCAGCCACCCTGCCACCCCTTAACTCACCCTGGATGATAGAGCGGATCACGGGCACGCACATAGGCATCCCGCCCTGTCTGTTCGCAGTAGGCGCGGAAAGTGCCAAGCATATCTCGATCAGGATCATAGCCAAAGTCCCTCGCCCACTGAAAGAAACGAATGACCTCCGACTCGGCAGTGACCAATGACCAATAGAATAATTGCGAGATAACCCCGCCTGCTGCAGCCATGCCCGACGTCGTAAAGGCATCCAAGGAGGATCGCCGGTCATACGGCACACGGTAATGTGTGGCTCGCCATCCACCGGGAACTTCAGCTTCGGGTACATCCGTAATGATCGCGAACTGCGCCCGTGGGTCGCCGTTCAGCGGCATTCCTACGCTCCCAGAGTTAATCACGTGCCAATGTCGCTTAACAGGCGCAGTGCCTTGAAAATAGTCTAGGGTTGGATCAACGAAGAGATCTTGATCAGCATCCCTCTCCACACGGATATGCCGGTCCACTTGCACATGCGTATGCGCCGAAATGACCGTCTGTACACGCACATGGGCTAGTTCCGCAGCAATGGAAGCCGCTGATTGCTCCATATAGAATCCCACCCGGTTGTGCCCCGGAACGCCATGCGCGATGCTGACCGGTTGGGTACCAGGCAAAAACATGACACGTTCATCCGGCAGCATCCCCAGATAAACGCCTTGATCCGGCCTGATGCGCTCCAACAACCAATGCAGTTGCCCCCAACGCGCAACGTCGCCACTGCCTTCTACGGCGCGTGATGTGCCAAAATCCAAATAGTAAAATTCATGGTTGCCACGCACAACCACCCAATTTTGGGCGCGTACCAGATCGATCACCTCGGCGCTAAAAGGCACGGCATTGATCAGATCGCCGTTAACCACCACATAATCCGGCTGTAAACGTTCGAGTTCTGCCATTACCGCTGTCAGGGCCGCTAGGTTGCCGTGAATGTCTGCCAGAATTGCAATCTGCATAGTCCCTATCTGCTCAATCGTATTTGGCCTGTCTTGTCCATAGCGTATCACAAATGCGGCATCTACTATACCCATCATCTATACCATAGCCAAACCGGCTTACCCCAACCAGCAATGTTAACGCAGCAACGACTGTTTTGAGGATGTATCTCATAATGAATACCTGCTTTGACTTCTCTTGTGATAAACTCCTCTTGTAACTCTTGTTGTAACTCTTGTGATAAGAGGTGACGCGTGCGAATTGCCTCATAGAGCA
>CAMPHP010000487.1 GCA_946885925.1 uncultured Litorilinea sp. | reverse complement strand
GTTCCAAGGAAGGGTGGCGTGCATATTCGCTTGCCGACAGATACTCTGCAAGAAAGGTGAAGGCGGGATGAAGGAATATAGTGCGACCGCAATGATTCAAGCATCACCAGAGAAAATCTGGGCCATACTGACAAGAGGGGCCAACTATTCCGAGTGGGATCCAGGCACAGAAAGGATCGAGGGCGAGATTGCAGCAGGCAAGAAAATCACTGCCTATTCCACGCTAAGTCCAGGCCGCGCATTTCCGGTTAAGGTCTCCGAGTTTATCCCGGGTCGTAAAATGACCTGGCGTAGCGGCATGCCGCTCGGACTCTTCAAGGGCGAACGTACCTTTACGCTGATTCCGCAGGACAATGGAATGACTCAATTTGTCCTGCGCGAAGTCTTTAGCGGGCCTATGCTCGCCTTCATGGGCAATTCCATTCCTGACATGACGGAGACCTTTGAAGAGTTCGTGAATGGACTCAAAAATCGTGCAGAAGGCAGGGATTAGCTCCTGAAGAGTCCAGCCATACGAGTCATTCTATAAAGTCCGAACTCTAGAAAGTCCAAACTCTAGAAGGTTCATGATGTAGGAGTTACACCGTCTCCTAGTCCATAGGCTTCAGCCAACAACTCATAAGAGCGAACCCGCGCTTCGTGGCTATGGATAAGTGATGCGATCATCAACTCATTCGCGCCAGTCAAATCCACGAGGCGATCCAATTGGGCGCGCACGCTTTGCGCGTCTCCCACAATTTGCGTGGAGCGACGATAGGCCTCCACCTGGGCGCGTTCGGCTGGCGTATAGGGATAGGCCAACGCTTCTTCTGGACTGGGGAAGGGCATAGGCTGTCCATTGCGCATCCGCACAATCGCCAAGGCTACCGACGAGGCCAGTTCCTCAGCGCGTTCTGGCGTCTCGGCAACGATTGCCGCCACGGCGAGAATGGCATAAGGCTCCGCAAGATGCGTAGAGGGTACAAATTCCTGCTGGTAAGTGCGTAAGGCATCCAAGGCATTTTGTGGGTTAATGTGGTGGGCAAAGGCAAAGCCTAGCCCTAAGGATGCAGCCAACTGCGCGCCAGACGCGCTGGAACCAAGCAACCAAAGTGGGGGGAACCCTATGTCACTGGGCATGGCCTTGACTGCCTTAAAGGGATGATCGCTCGGAAATTCATCCGCAGCAAAAGCCATGAGTTCGTTTAGATGTTCAGGGAAATCATGGGCATGACCGCCATCCTTGTTGCGCCGCAATGCATAAGCTGTCAGCGGATCCGTGCCAGGAGCACGCCCAATGCCTAGATCTATTCGCCCTGGATACAGCGCCTCCAACATGCGGAAGGTCTCGGCAATCTTCAACGGTGGATGATTGGGCAGCATGACACCCCCTGACCCCACACGCAGCTTTGTAGTCTCCCGCACGGCTTGACCGATCATCACCTCTGGTACGGAACTGGCAACGCTTGCCATGTTGTGATGTTCAGCAAACCAATAACGGGTATACCCCAAACGATCCACCACCCGCGCCAAATCAATACTATTACGCATCGCCTGGGCCGCAGTGGAGCCAGAACTGATAGGAACTAGATCGAGGACTGAAAGCGGGAAACTCATAAGTATCATCTTTCCAGGCTAAGTTGAGTTACGTCTATCTCCATGCGCGCATCCACAGTGCGTCACACGGCATACTGGCTACTATAACCCAATTTGGAACAACTCCACAGTGCGCCGCCGCATTTTTATCAAATGCGGCGCACCACCCCATCTTGAAAATCTTGAATACAACGCAAATTTAGGACATAATCAATCCTAATTAAGCTGGGCTATGGAAAAAGAATGAGAACACAGGAGAAGTTAGACGCATGTACTCCCCAACCACCCGCCTGCTAACTGTATTGGAATTGTTACAGTCCTATAAGCAGATGAGTGGGGCAGAGATTGCACGACGACTCGAAGTAGACAAGCGCACTGTCCGGCGCTATATCGTCATGCTACAAGACATGGGGATTCCCATCGAAGCGGAGCGAGGCCCCTATGGCGCTTATCAATTGCAACGCGGCTATAAATTGCCACCACTGATGTTCACGGATGAGGAGGCGATATCACTAACACTGAGTTTGTTAGCCATCCGCAAATTTCAGCTTCCGGTCGATGTGGTGGCAGTTGAAGGGGCGCTTGCCAAGACTGAAAGGGTTATGCCCGAAAAGCTCTTAAAGCAGGCCAGAGCTTTGCAGGAAGCCATCACCTTTAATGTCGTGCCACCCCCCTTCAAGTTGCAAAATGAGTTTGTAGTCATCCTTAGCTCGGCTGTCCAACAGCGACAACGGCTCCGGCTGCGCTATCTATCGTGGCGTGGTGACGAGTCTGAGCGCGCATACGATCCCTATGGAATTCTTTTCAACGAGGGCTACTGGTATACATCGGGCTACTGCCATCTGCGCCAAGATCTACGCACCTTTCGTCTCGATCGAATTGTCTCGATAGAACCGCTCGAGCAATCCTTTGAACGCCCTAAAGATTTCGATATGCTGGGGCACGTGTTGGATTCTATGGCCTTGATGCCAGGAGCCTACCAGCTTGAGGTTTTGATCAAAGCGCCTATGGAAGAGGCAGAGCAAGTAATTCCTCGGGCGCTGGGGACATTGGAACAGACAGATGAGGGAGTGCTCCTGCGCCGCGCTATCCCACAAGTAGATTGGATAGCCTATTTTCTAGTAGGTCTGGATCTCCCACTTCGTGTCATTCAGCCCGTCGAACTACGTGATGCCATTCGGGCGATTGCCAAGAAAGCACTCCACATGGTGGAAGACGAAGATTGATAACCAACAAAGCCTAAAAGCCAAAGTCAAACCAGTTGGTACCAAAGATAATGGAGCAGGCAAAGATGGCAGCGACAACAAAAAAGATAATGCCGCAGCCAGCCCCAAAGCAGCCCCGACCAAAACCGAAATTCTCCTGGAGCCAGTCATACACTGCACCCAACAAAAAGAGCTTCAGAAGACCAGACAAACAGCCTGGACGATCATTATCAAGGTTGGCGTCGACTACTTGAAAGTTTGTGGATTTATCCATCACAACTTCACGAGTCCTCTTCTCTTGGGCATGACTTCCCCAAGAAGTTATTGGAAAAACGCAATGCGTAGCGCGCTCTCAGAACGCGCCACGCATCTTGGATACTTATTGTGCTAAGCAAAACTCACGAAGATTAGGCTCGACCACGCACCCTGTCCCAGGCGTATTGGATAGAATCCTTGAAGTTCTCCCAAGGGCCTTGGTTGCGGCTTTCCCAATCACGCCGTACTTCCGGTTCAATCTCGTTCCAGCTACGACCGCTGTAGCGGGGATCGTTCGCCAGGGTGTAACCATAACGATATGCTGGCTGATAGCGGTCATACGCAAGACCTGAGTTTGCATAGCGGGTCTGATAGTTATCGCGGAAGTCCGTATCATACATGTCGAAGCTTGTTGTCGTACCACTGCGCCCACTCAGCGGTTCCACGTCAACCTCGGTGCGTCGGGCTGTATCACGGATTGTTTCCGTGCGTTCGTCTACATCCTTGTAGATATGTACTTCTTCAACTACACGGGCTTCCTTGGAAATGAGAGCTTCTTCGCTTGTTTCTATTATCTCAACGGTATCCTCGCGGAAGGCTTCAAAGTCGACCGCGGTGGCAGGACGATCCACTGGACGTCGTTCCACCTCGACATGCTCTTCGCGCAGGCGCACTTGTTCTTCAACAGGCACTTCACGCACATAGGTGCTTACGCGTACGCCACCTGATTCAACCTGCCGCTTGCCAATATTGACATCTTCTTGGACAATCTCGATGGTCTCATCATCAATGTTGTCTCTACTCCGGGTGTCTCTACTCGTAGTGTCTCTACTCGTAGTGTCTTGGCGTGTTCGTGCCGTAGTATCAGTCGTTGCAGCCTGATTCCTTGTCTCCATGTCGCTAGCACGCCACTCGGCGGCTTGGCGCTCAATGTCAATCAGACCAGGGCGCTCCATGATTCCTGTCTCTTATACACATCCCGAGCCACGAGACTCCTGAGCATCTCGTATG
>CAMPHP010000486.1 GCA_946885925.1 uncultured Litorilinea sp. | reverse complement strand
ACTTAGAGTATATTGCTTCTCTCGATCACTAAAAATGTGCGCGCATGATTGTACGCGTTGATACTATGGATCGGAAGTCAAACTATGTCAACTACTCGAATTGTCAGATTTGGAGATAGATCATCCTAGAAGAGATACGTTATATCAGGAATTTACATGCTAGAGAGCGAGAAAACGGTCCAACCTAGGCTAGCGTCGATTAGTCCATGTGCCACCATCAGCGGGATAAGGCGGCGGGTACGCAGGTAGATCAGCCCTACGACAAAAGCAAGGGGCACGAACGCGCTAAAACGCCACAAGGCAAACCTCCAGTCAAAGATGAGCGGGAGCGCGGCGTGCTGTGCCGCCAACCAGAAGACAGCAAGCAAGAGTGCTAGCCAGGTACGTCCTGTTCGTGCCTCAATGCGCGGGAGAGAATAGCCCAAATAGGTTGGCAACTCGGCAAGCGCTACAGTCGGCGCAAAGAGCAGGAGAGTGAGTATGGCTGCCCACATCGGTAGAGGAAAGAAAAAGTCCGGCATCGTGCCACCATATAGGAGCAGCGTACTGCCGGTCAATCCAAGATAGGCAAAGGGGAAGGCCACGAAGATAAAGGCGATGCCCATGAGCAAGTCACGTCCCAGGCGGTCACGCTGGTAGTTGTACAATTCTGCCAAGCCCTTGCCCTCACGTCGCATGAGCCAGACAAGGAGCGCTAAACAGATAAAGTTGGTCACGATGGCACTAATGGGCCACCAAGCGACGGATGCTTGCCATGGGTAAGGATTCCCCTGGGCAAACATCATGCCCGCAATGAGAGCCTGAACCAAGGCAAAGAATGCTGTGCGTGCAATCAGCATCAGATAGGGCGCTACTCGCAGGGTGGAAACGTCGTTTGCAACTGTAGGGTATGTTTCTTTGATGGACAACGCGATAAAACCCTTGTTAATTTGTAAGCTCTATGATCAATACTCAGCTCTCTATTGTAATAACTCTTGCCTGGATTCTCTAATTTCCTCTCATGCATCATGCTTACAAAAGGGTTCTACCTTGTCATGATTACAAAAGAGCCGGAATCCAGAGGATGATCTCTGGGTTCCGGCTCTTTTGGCGCAGCAAAGGCAACTAGCTATACAGCCATCTTACTTGGCAACTGGTCGCGAAGCTCACGTCTGAAAAAGTCAAGGAAGCCTGCTTGGTCAGGGCCGATCTGATGTATATAGACATGGTCAAAGCCAGCATCCAGATATTCCTGTATCTTCTTGATATAAGGTTCTGGGTCTGGCCCACAAACAACCGCTTCAGCTATATCTTCTTTTCTGACCATCTTCACAGCTTGTTCAAAATGCACCACCGTGCGCAACTCGGAATTTAGGGGACCTTTTAGCCCTGCGTTAGGCCAAATCTTGTAAGCGGTGTCAATTGCCTGTTCACGGTTTGGTGCCCAGCAGACTGTCATCTGACTATAGCGAGGCTTGTCACCGCCACCGGACTGGCCAAAAATCTGGACGACCTCGGCATTGGGCTTGGTACTAATCAATCCATCGCCAATGCGGCCCGCCATCTCTGCCGCCTTAGGACCGGCAGCTGCAACCATAATTGGTGGGGGTGTGTCCGGCAGCGTGTAGATGCGAGCGTCTTCCACTGTGTAATAATCTCCCCAGTGGTTAGTCACTTTGCCCTTCCATAGTTCGCGAATGACCTCAATCGCCTCTTCAAACATCTGTGCCCGAATATCATAGGGCGGCCAGCGATCCCCTAGGATATGCTCGTTTAGATTTTCACCTGTACCCACGCCAAAGAAAAAGCGCCCTGGCATCATAGCTGTTACGGTGGCTGCTGCTTGGGCCAAGATTGCCGGGTGAATTCGCATAATCGGACAGGTGACACCCGTACCGATTTGAATGCTGCTTGTTGCAGTTGCCGCACCACCTAATACCGCCCAAACAAAGGGGCTGTGACCTTGTGCGCTTACCCACGGATGATAGTGGTCCGAGATGAAGGCAAAGCTAAAGCCACTATCCTCGGCCTGGACAAGTTGCTCCACCAAATCATTTGGAGGATGCTCCTCACTGGAGGCTGTGTAACCAATCTTGGCCATGTTTTCACCTCTTAGATTTAAGTAAGAACCTCTTAATTAGCACGTAAGGGGGTTGATTTGATGACAGTTTATCGTTCCACTACATCGCTCACGAGGTGCGAACATACACAACTGGGATATAAAGGCGGGTACATCCTGTGAAGAGAGGAGATGCTAACACGAAGAGGCTGACGATGCCGGTAACAAGGAAGATAAGAGAGAGAAATCCGAGAGAAGAAAATTAGGGGAAAATTGAGGAGAAAACAAAAAGGAGACCGTCCCGAGGGTCGATCCCCTTTCCGCTGTTAGTTGCTCCAGGTGAATCCTGGGCAAATTGTGGTCTTAGATCTTGCGCACGTGCGCAGCAGCAGGACCCTTCGGGCCGTTCTCAAGTGTAAACTCGACACGGTCACCTTCGCTCAGGGTGCGGAAACCCTGGCTCTCAATGGCGGAATGATGAACGAAGACATCCTTACCGCCCTCCACAGACAAGAAGCCGAAGCCCTTCTGATCGCTAAACCACTTCACAGTGCCGGTGAGACGTTGCTGACTCATTGTTGGAAACTCCTATTGTTTCTACATACTACAAAAATTGGCTACAAGACGTCGTTTCCACAATGAAGCAAAAACGCCGCCAGACCTAAAGGTCGGACGACGGCTAAGCACCTTGATCAGGACCTTCAACATCTTGTAACCCGGATTCTACATGAAATCTTAACATCTGTCAACGTTGAAGCGGGCAGATGCACAGAATTTCCTAAAAAAACCTGACAATTTCCTGGCAATTGTTGTTAAAGTGCGTTGAAGAAGCAAGAAATTGCGTATTGGTGACAGGCTTATGTCTATTGGGCTGCTACACGTAAAGACGCGCAGGAAGAATAAAGGACCGTTTTTACGATGCAGTTCTGCGCCAATCATCTCCATAAAAGCTTTGTGTGCCGTCTCTACCCAATAGTGCAGGATAAGCTTGACTCTATACCGCTCCATTGAGTAGAGACGATGTAAAGGCATACTGCTTGTCACAGAACTCACGGGATGCCAGGCGATTTAGAGAAGTGTTTATTTGTCTCCCATTCGCCTAGCTATGCTTTACCGTCGTGCACCATACACGGCTGTCCTGTCTGTTTCATCAAAGCGGTTCCAGCCACTGGCTCGCCAAGTTTCTGCCTCACGGTGGATATCGATCAGTCCTGGACGGTCCATGACGCGCGTCACAGCAGTTGCACTCGCGTCCGGTACCTGTGCAATGACGAGAACATTGCCACGTCGCAGACCTTCAGCATAGATATGTGCTTCTTCATCGGGAATGCCTAGATCGACTAGTGCGCCCACAACTCCGCCCGTCACTGCACCAACCCCGGCCCCGGCCAGAGCAGCCAGCAGGGGGCCAGCAGCGATGACTGGTCCAACGCCTGGAATGGTGAGCGCGCCCAGGCCCACCAGCAGACCACCTAATCCACCAATTGCAGCGCCAATGCCTGCGCCCGCGGCGACATCATCACCTGCCTTGCCATCGCCTACGTATGTAGCGTATTCGTTGTTCGCATCGTTGGCAACAATGCTGATATCGTTGCGGCTATATCCCGCCGATATCAGATCGTTGGCTACATCATGGGCTGTTTGGATATTGTTGTAAGTACCGACTATCGTCTTCATCATACTTCCTTCCGCGTTGCGTCTCTCCTAAGCGACTATGCGTGATAGGTTGTGCACAACAAGCATGATCGCTTTAGTTGATAATACGTCAGGAGAGTTCTTGGGGGTTGACAATAATTTAGAAGATCCACTGTAGCAAGAAATAGACGAGGATAATCAACACAATCACGCCAATGATCCAGCCCCAATTCATGCCACCCTGTTGAGACACTGACGATGTTGTGGTAGTACGCTCGGTTGAGGTGCTTCCTGATGAAGTGGTCTCTCTTGAGCTAGTCCCTGAAGTGGTGGTTGTTTCTCCATCTTGATCATAGACTTGTACATTCCCACTGTCCATTCTAGTG
>CAMPHP010000485.1 GCA_946885925.1 uncultured Litorilinea sp. | reverse complement strand
CAACCCTGACGACGGCTGCATGTGCCGAAAACCAAAACCTGGCCTGCTACTCCAGGCGGCACAGGAATTCGGCCTTGACTTGTCGCAATGTGTCTTTGTCGGTGATTCAATAACCGACTATCAAGCCGCCACGGCTGTAGGTTGCCAGTGCATTTTGGTGAGAACTGGCCGGCAGGGAGCAATGCTGCACTTGATGTTTTCGGATAAGAGCCAGCCGCTGATAGTTCCGGACCTCAATGTCGCCGTCTCGATGATTCTGGCTGAAGTTGCACCCTTTGAGAAAGGGATAAAGTCGGACGATGGACAATATTAGTCTTCAGGATATTGCACGGCCTCTCCTTAAGTGGTGGTGGCTGTTGGCGGCGTCTGCCTTCATTGCAATGGGATTTAGTGCCTACAATATAGAAAATCAGCCGCTAAAGTACCGGTCAACGACTACGTTAATGGTAGGTACGGCACTGCTTGACCCGAATCCTACTGGAACTGAATTTACCCTTGCGGGCCAACTAGCCGCTGCCTATGCAGACATTGCTCGCCGCTCGACGATCTATGAGGCTACTAGACAGGCACTCGGTTTGGCTAGACTGCCTGATTATTCTGTACGACAGGTACCACAAACTCAAATCGTTGAGATTATTGTGGAGGATGTCGATCCGGCACGCACACAGGCTGTTGCTGCAGAACTTGTGCATCAACTCGTATTGCAGACACCGAGTGAGCAGACTGAAGGTGAACGGCAATCCTTTGTGGAACAACAACTCGACCAGATGGAGACTGATATTCTAGCAACCGATGCAGAAATTGAGCGTTTGAACCAAGAGTTGGGAACTCTATTTAGTGCAAGACAGATTGCCGATACAAACACACAGATAGAGGCACTCAATACAAAGAAGACAACTTTGCAAAACAACTACGCTGCGTTACTTACCAGTTCTCGTCGTGGGGCAACCAATACGCTCAACGTGCTGGAACCACCTAATTTCCCGAATACACCTGTAGACAGCAATCTAGAGATGTTTCTCTTGACTGCAGGACTTTTGGGAGTAGTACTCGCTGCATCCGGCGCATATCTTATTGAGTATCTCGATGATTCGCTTCGTACCAAACAAGATGCAAACAAGTCTCTCGGACTAGAGACTTTAGGTGTTATCCCAACTGCCGGTAAGCGTGCGACGAGCGATGATCGACTTCTTTTTAATGCGGAGACGCACACCCCAATTGTTGATGCTTATAGTGGCTTGCGTCTCTCCCTGGCCCTGGCTATGGGAGACAAACCCCTATGGAACTTGGTTGTCACCTGTCCAGGCGCAACCGAGGATAAGTCGGCAGTCACAGCCAATCTGTGTGTGGAATTAGCGCGCGCTGGATATTCGGTCATTTTGGTAGATGCCGATCTCTACCGTCCTTCGCAGCAGCGCATCTTTAGACTTATGAATGACATCGGGCTGACTACGTATTTGCATGGCGAGGAGACCCGTATTGGTAACCTGCTGCAGCAGACTTCGCAGCCCGGCCTTGTCGTATTGACATCTGGCCCGCTCCATCCAAACCCGGCACAGCTACTAGGTACAAAGCAAATAACCGTGTTGCTTGATCATCTTCAGGAAATGGCTGACCTTATCGTCGTGGATGCTCCGCCTGTCACGGTAGCTGTGGATGCATCTATTCTGGCGACATATGCCGATGGCGTGTTGATGGTGCTAACGGCCGGACGTACAAAACGCGGATTGGCTGAACGTGCAGTGAATATCCTGCGTCAAGTTCATGCCAATGTTTTAGGGGTTGTATTAGACAATGTACCGCTCAAGCAAAGCATCTATCGTTCGGGTGATGGCTATGGCGTTGTGGGCGTGCATGTAGGAAAGTCACCAAGAACTCAAGGCGAGCCTTTATCTGGCGCAACAGGATTCTATCCGGCAAGGAGGGTGCACCGGCTAACGGCCGTACAAACGAAGGAGTCTACTTCCCCTCCTGAGAATGGGCTCAATTAACTAATCCCACAATTGCCATTGGTGTATTGGATGATCGATGATCTGTACCGTTTTTTTGGGGAATTAGGATTCTCGTTGCAGTTATAACAAGGATGCCAACATGAACTTTTACTTGGAGTATGGAACAGCAATTAAAGAGACCTTGGATCAACTTGCGTGGCAGGAAGTCCAGAAAGTTGTAACGGTCTTGCACCAAGCTTGGCTTGCAAAGAGCCAGGTATTCATCATGGGGAATGGCGGCAGTGCTGCAAATGCCTCGCATATCGCTTGTGATCTTGGAAAAAACACAGCAGTAGAGAATTTGCCCCGTCTGCGGGTCATGGCCCTAAACGACAATATGGCCTGGTTTTCTGCACATGCTAATGATAATGGCTATGAGAATGTCTTTGCGGAACAGTTGTGCAATTTTGTACGTGAGAGAGATGTTGTCATCGCCATCTCTGCTAGCGGCAATTCCGCAAACGTGCTAAAGGCGGTTGAGAAAGCACGCTTGCTCGGTGCATTCACCATCGGGTGGAGTGGGTATGCAGGCGGAAAATTGGCGCAGATAGTTGATATCTCGGTTATTGTGCCCAATCATTGCATTGAGCAGATAGAAGATATCCATCTGATGTTGGGGCATATCGTGACCACAGAACTTCGGCAACTCATGCGCGATTTCGCCAGTGCGAATGCAACAGTAGCACCCGTTTTGCCTGCAAGTGATCTAGACAGTAACACCGAGCCTCACACCGAGCCTCACGATGTCTATGTTATGCAAGCGGCTGATTAGCAGAGAATTGGCGCTTCTGGTTTAGGGTTCGCTGAAGCTGACCATACGACTGCTTGGCTTTTACTAATCCTAGCTATTTATCTCCCGAGCGAGGAAAGATGAGAGACGAGGATGCACTGCTTTACCTGTGTTGCACGCAAGAGATGCCAGCAGATCGTCTTGAAAAAATTCTTGTCATAGGTCAGCAAGGGGCAATTGATTGGTCACTGGTGTTTTCTCTAGCACGTAATCATGGTGTAGCCCCGTTAGTCTACCACCAGTTGCAAGTCGCCAGGGCGAATGGTCTGATAATCCCTGATGGGGTGGCAGATCAGTTCAAACAGGCTAGCTATCAGAACATGATTGCAAAACAGGCCAGATGTCGAGTTTTGTTCGATGCCTTGAGCTATCTCCATAGCAACGGCCTTGATGCTATGGTTATAAAGGGAATGGCGCTTGATATCCTGGTCTATGATGAGTTTTGGTACACGAGTTCAAACGATGTTGACATCGTTCTACGACCACAAAGAAGTGGGCATCCCCACGCAGAGTTGCGCGATGTTCAGAGGGAGCTTTTTAGAACAGGGATTGAGTTTGAATTCTGTGCGCACCATGATGTGAATCTTAATGGCGCTTTGCCAATTGACTTCGAGAGAATCTGGCATAATGCCATGCACGCAGAGTTTTATGGTCAATCTATTTACCTAATGGCACCCGAAGATATGCTTTTGGCAGTTTGTATTAATAGTTGTCGAAAGCGATATTTTCGTTTGCGCTCCCTCTGTGACATGGCAGAAATCGTGAAGCGATTTCCTGCGCTGGATTGGGCGCAATTTACTGCTAGCGCAATGGAGTACCAGTGCAACAATATTGTTTACTCAGCTCTGTCGGTCATGCAAGCCACCGTCGGTTCTCCTTTGCCAGAGGACGTGTTCGATCGTCTTGCATTTGGTGGAATGAGACGTCGAATCACAGATAGCGCGATTCAATTTGTGCTCCGCAATGTGCCATTGTCCTCCTTATCGTACTATGAAGGATATGATTTTATTGGCCGCAAAGCAGGTTGGTCACTGTTGCTCCCCTATACCACATATCATCTGCAACAGATGAGTAGCAAAATTCACGAGGCACTAACGACCTCCCGTACGCGAGCACGTTAATCAACTGGAAGTAGGAAATCTTCTTTACGCCCACGCTCCACGATTTACTGGAGCGAGATCAACGCTGCTTTGTGGAACGACCATTCCCGGCGCAGATGATAGGTTAGCCAGAATTTGGCGCGGAATCAAGGCGATTAACGGCAATGAGTGTCAAGTTT
>CAMPHP010000484.1 GCA_946885925.1 uncultured Litorilinea sp. | reverse complement strand
TTCCACCAAATTGGCAGCCGAGAAATGCCCCCCAGTCCACAAGCGCAGCCGAGACTCGCCCTTGAACAAACAAGTCACTATCTCATCCACGCTCATACCCGCAGCGTCTAGCCGGGAGACTTCCTTGCTTAGGCGCATCAGGATGGAGATCTTCTCGGCAAGTTCTGGGCGGGGGGTGCGGCGCACTTCACCACTGCTGGGGAAAAGTCGCTCTGGGCGCAAGCTCATCAGGGTTTGCAGGCTACCAATCACGCTAAAGAGGTCACTGTCGCGCGGCCAGGAACGCTCAATCCCTCCGATAAAGGCATCACCCGAAAAGAGCCAGCGCTGAGTGGGCTCAAAGAGGCTAATATGATCGCGGCTATGCCCTGGTGTTTCGATCACGCGAAACGTATAGCTTGGCGTCTTCAGCGTATTGTCCACATCATCCAGTGCGCGCACCTGCTTGATCGCCTTGGGCACACCCCAGACCAGCCGCCGGTAGAGTTGCAGCCGTAACCGCGTTGGCTCCTGGATGACATTCAGCGCATGATAGGAGGCATAGATCGGCGCATGGCTAAAATGGGCATGGATATCCACCAGCCCACCGATGTTATCCTCATGACTATGTGTCACCACAATCTGGTTGACCGGCAGTTGGCTCAGTATCTTGAGCAATTCCGGAGCAGCGCAACGTGGCCCCGTGTCAATCAACAAGCCATCAACCCAATAGGCCGTCGTCCAGGCTAAGGGTCGCCCTAGAAAGCCGCGCGCCATCCGAATTGCCAAAACGGGACCGTGCTGCTCAACGTGGATCATCGTCTCTTTGCTCTCATACCGATCCAATACTGCCCAGATAACGCCCTAATTCGCCACCATCAACATCGTTGCCGTACACTTTGTTACCGCAATACCTTGTTACCGCAATACCTTGTTGCCGTAATACCTTGTTACCGTACACCTCCGAGAAAGCCCGCTTATGTTATGGGGCTTCCTCGAAGGATACGTGATAAGGTTCATACATCCTGTGATTGAATCTGCTCCGCCGCCAACTTCTCTGCTCCAGCAACAAGCCGTGCCACGACAAACTCTGGAATCTTCGCCATACGCCCCTCCAGGTCAACACAGATGTGTTCGCTGGAACCGACAGCCAGCCGTTCATCACTGGCCGCGTTGCGTATTTCATAACTAAAGGCGACTTGGCGGCTTCGCAATCGCGACAAGCGAGTAATCACCCGCACGACATCGCCAAAACGCGCTGCTGCCCTATATTCTGCGTGTAATGCTGTCACTGCAAAATGATGGCCCGTATCCCCAACCTCGGCATACGGCATTCCCGCCGCGGTCATCCACGCTACCCGTCCTGCCTCGAACCAGATTACATAGGTGCTATGATGCACCACGCCCATCAAATCAGTCTCGGCAAAACGCACGGTCAGATCCAGCGGCACCGCAGCCCGCGCCCAACTCTCCTGAGATTCTTCCACAGCCATTACAGTTCTTCTTATATCTACTTACTTATATCTACTTACTTATGGATGGCATGACCATCTACGTCCTCAGCCGCCTCCATAAGGATTTCACTCAATGTTGGGTGGCTGTGAATATTGCGTGCAATCTCGGCAGGGGTAATCTCCATGAACTGTGCCAAGCTCAATTCTGGCAGCAACTCCGTCACAGTTGGCCCAACCAAATGCGCGCCTAAAATTTCCCCATATTTGGCATCCGCAATAATCTTAGCAAATCCAACGCGCTCATTCAAAGCCTGCGCTTTGCCATTCGGCATCACCGGGAACTTCCCTACCTTGATCTCATACCCCTTCTCCTTGGCCTGAGCCTCGGTCAATCCCAAGCTCGCTACCTGGGGATTGCAGAAGGTACAGCGCGGCAACATGATATAGCGCTCATTCGGAATCGGTACAGTCTCTACCCCGGCAATAGTCTCCACGGCAACGATACCCTGGGCACTCGCAATGTGGGCGAGCGCCAACTTGCCTGTACAGTCACCAATTGAATAGATGTGCGGAATGTTGGTACGCATGTTGGCATCAATCTCGACCATGCCACGCTTATCCACCGTCACACCCGCCTTGTCCAAAGCGGCTTTGTCCGTGTTGGGCTGTATCCCCGTCGCCACAAGCACCTTGTCAGCTTCCAGCGTCTCAAGGGCCTCAGTCTTGAGATTCTTGACCGTGACCTTGATGCCCGTATCAGTGCGCTCGACTTTCTCGGTGCGCGTGCCGGTCATCACCTTAATACCACTCTTTTTGTATTCCTTAGTGACTTCCGCCGACACTTCGGGATCTTCAAGTGGCAACAACTGATCCAGCATCTCGACTAAGGTAATCTCGGAGCCATAGGCATGATAGACGTAACTAAACTCCACGCCAATTGCTCCGGAGCCAACCACGATCATCTTCTTGGGAACTTCCTGCAGCACCAGCGCATCGCGGTATTGGATAACCCGGTCACCATCAAGCTCTATGCCCGGCAACCCTCGTGCCCGCGCGCCCACTGCAATAATAATGTTGGCAGCGGTCACCTGGCGCGCTGGAGCGTCTGGCTTAAATTCAGAAGGCTGCACATCTAGGGTATGGGAGTCAACAAAGGTGCCATGCCCCTCAATCACATCAATCTTGTTCTTCCGCATCAGGAAGGAGACACCCTTCTCCTGCCGTCCCGCAACGTCACGGCTGCGCTTCACCGCCGCACCCCAATCAACCGTCAGATTGTCAAAGGTAAAACCAAAATCCTTGGCCCCATGCAGCGTCTCTAGCACCTCGGCATTGTGGATCAGCGCCTTGGTTGGAATACAACCCCAATTTAGGCAGACGCCACCTAGGTTCTCTCGCTCAATAATAGCGGTCTTCAAACCTAGTTGTGATGCACGGATTGCGGCCACATACCCCCCTGGCCCACTGCCTAGTACAACAAGATCATAATCGTAGCTGCTCATTATTTCTCCTAAAATCTGGCACAAATATCATGTGCTTAAATTCAACCACTTCCTGCAAGCATCCAGGAAGGAAAATATTGGCTACGCCGCTTCTAACGGCCACTCCTGCAACTGCTTCACCACCTGGGCAACAAAGCGATCCGCCTGCGCGCCATCCAAAATACGATGGTCAAAGCTAAAACTCAAATAACACATTGGGCGGATCACAATCGCGTCATCGGCACTCGGCAAAAGCGATTGCGTACTGGAACGCACCACAGGCCGTTTGACAATAGCCCCAACCCCCAAAATTCCCGCCTGGGGCTGGTTGATGATAGGCGTACCCAACAAGCTCCCACTTACACCATGATTGGTGATGGTGAAGGTTCCGCCGCGCGTGGCATCAGGGGGCAGTTCTCCCATACGTGCCTGTTCCGCCAAATCATTCACCGCCCGCGCCAGTCCTTGTAAATTACGCTCATCCGCATCGCGAATCACCGGGACAATCAGCCCTTGCTCCAGCGCCACCGCAACGCCAATATGCACTCGCCGCTGCAAGACGATGGCACTCTGACCATCCGTGCTCTGGCTACTTGCGTTCTGCCCCCCGGCGTTGTAAAAACGTGCATTCACCTCTGGCACCGCTCGCAGCGCCCGTGCCACAGCAGCCACAAAATAGGGCGTGTAGGTAAGCCGTACACCGCGCTGGGCGTATTCATCCTTATATTGCTCGCGGTGACGCACAATTGATGTCATATCCACCTCAAAAACGGTGGTAACATGGGGGCTATTCTGCTTGCTCTGTACCATGTGTTGGGCAATCAATCGGCGCATCGTGGTGAGCGGCTGCCAAATTTCGTCCTCAGTGATCCCTGGTTCGCGCATTGGAACAGGGGTAGACGCGGCGTCCCCAGCCTCTTTCTTGGCTGGCTTCACCACTGGTGACGATATAGCAGGTGCACCCTCAAGCGCGGCAAGATGGGCTAATACATCGCGCTTGGTAATGCGCCCATGCAACCCTGTGCCGGGGATGCTCTCCAACGCCAGTTGATGCTCCGCTGCCATGCGCGCCACAACTGGACTGATAAAGTCGCGACCCGTCGGGCGACTGCTCGGCGGCCGCTACCGCGAACGGGTACGGCCCTACGC
>CAMPHP010000483.1 GCA_946885925.1 uncultured Litorilinea sp. | reverse complement strand
TACCCCAGTCTGGTCATGTATGGCAGCGCCGGCGCATATCCTGCTGCAAGCAATTCCTTCGTCTCCTCCACCAACCCCATGTCAATCATTTCAATCACGCGCCGGTCAATGCGTTGATAAAGTTCATCGCGCGGGCGTGTTAATCCCACCTGCAAAATGGAATAGGGGGGTGGGTTTGCCCCTTCCAACTCCACTTTAGAGCGTCCCGTAGTCAACACGATCTCCAGCGCACGCAACAGCCGTCGTGGATTCTGAGCGTCGATCACCGCAGCCGTCGCCGGGTCCAGCGTTAGCAACCGTTGATAGAGCGCCTCTCGCCCGGCGGTTGCCAACAATTCCTCCAGCTCAGCCCGCAGTGCTGGATTGGGAGGAACCGCGGGAATCTGTAATCCTTCCACTACCGCGCGCACATAAAGCGACGTGCCGCCAACCAAAAAGGGAACCCGCCCGCGACCATGAATCGCATCAATCGTGGCATAGGCTAACGCCTGATATTCAGCGACCGAAAGGGTGGCATCCGGCGCGCAGATATCTACGAGATGGTGGGGCACTTGCGCCTGTTCATCCGTCGTAGGCTTTGCCGTACCAATCTCCATCCTCTGATAGATTTGGCGACTATCCGCCCCCACAATTTCGCCATGAAAGCGTTGGGCCAACTGCAAACTCAAGGCCGTTTTGCCCACCGCAGTAGGGCCTAGCAGCACCACCAATGGCTTCTTTGGCTCTTCTGTCACACCTACTCTATCCTGTCACTGCATGGCGCAAATGCACGCTCTCAACCAAACGACCCTGCGCATCCAACTGAATCGCCACCACGTCAATCCGCCAAGGTCCTGTCCACTGCACAGCCTGCACATAGGCGGCAGCCACCATCCGCACCTTTGCTTGCTTGGCTGGCGTGACCGAAGCCTGCGCCGTGCCAAAGCGCGACCCGCGGCGAATACGTACCTCAACCACCACCAACCACGTCACCTGTTCCCCACCCTGGGCATAGTCGGGAGCAACTTCCTCGGCGACCAAATCCAGTTCGCCATAAGCACAGCGCCAATTGCGCGCAACAATCACCAATCCCGCCTCGGTCAAGAGACGTGCGGCCCACGCTTCGCCCATCTGCCCCAACTGGCGGCGAGGATCAATCTTCATCGAGCAGCCTCATCGCCTTCCCAAAGCATAGCAGGGCGCGCCACGGGCGCAAAGCTGTGACGGTGCTCAGGACATGGACCGTGGAGCTTCAGCGCAGCTAAATGTTGCCGTGAGCCATATCCCTTATGCGCGCCAAAGCCATAGGCAGGATACTGCTCCCCCAACGCACTCAACAAACGATCTCGTGTTACCTTTGCCAAAACGGATGCTGCCGCCACGGAAGCCATCTTCTGATCGGCCTTTGCCACACACCGTTGGGGTAAACGAGATTGAGGCAACTTTACCCAGTCGATTAGCAAAAAATCTGGTGGCACGCTCAATACAGTCAGAGCGCGTAACATAGCTTGACGTGTCGCCGCTGCAATACCGATTTGGTCAATGACCGCAGCAGGAACTATACCCACTCCCCACGCCAGCGCCGCGTCTTGAATCCGGGGTTCCAGAGCCGCACGCTGCACAGGACGCAATAGCTTACTATCGCGAACCTCGGCCCACACATCACGCAAAGGCGCATGGGGAGGAACAATGACCGCCGCGGCGACCACTGGCCCTGCCAGTGCACCGCGTCCTGCCTCGTCCACCCCAGCCACGCGCAAATACCCTTGCGTCCAAAGCAGCGTCTCTTCTTCAAATGTAGGTGGCAAGATGGATGAGCGAATGGACGACATGATAAATAACTCGCTAAAGCTAGCTGGCTGGAGATACTTTACTATATAAAAATATGAAAAATGAAGACATGAAGAAGCGCACCATAGCAAAAGAGCACCGGCGTGCTGCCGATGCTCTTCTAACCACAAAGGGAGGTAAAGCGAAAAATTTAAGCCTTGAGGAAGCGCTTCTCGCGCAAGCGGGCAGCCTTACCTTGCAGGTCGCGCAGGTAGTAAAGCTGGGCGCGGCGCACTTTCGCCTTGCGTAACACCTCAACCCGATCTACATTCTTGCTGTAAAGGGGGAAGGTACGCTCCACACCAACACCATGCGAACCTGTGCGGCGCACAGTATAGGTTGCACCGGGAGTCCGTCCACCCTTCATGGCGATCACGACGCCCTGAAAGACCTGGATACGCTCGTTGCGTCCTTCGGTAATGCGTTGGTGCACCCGCACGGTATCGCCGGGGCTAAGCTCAGGCATATCTGGATTCAGTTGCGGCTCCAGCGAAGCCATTAGCGCGTTGGTCATACTCTCACTCTATTCCTTGATTCAAACTGGCTGCTGGTCGCAGTCCTTAAATTTCCAGTAACGAATTCCCAATAATCAACCGGCGGCTATACTTTGTACTCAGCGACTAGCTACATTCAAAGCAAAACATTGCATCCGCAAGGATAAGTACAACGACTTTTTCTGCAAAAATGAGAGCCATCGGAAATATACAACCCTGCGAGTATAGCATGATGGTCGAGTGATGCCAAATTTAGGGCTAAGTCGTGATAACTATCATTCCTATTAAGACAGGCGTTATGCTCTCCGAGCAGTGCACCGTGCTGTCACCCCATAGATTCTCTCACTTGCCAGCAGGGCCGAGATATGGTGTAATGGTCTTACCTTTTTAACCTGTTGCTTCCATATCTCATTAGTAAACTCAATTAAATAGTTGGATTCACCTGGCTTACCATAGTAAGTAGCGCCGAAGGATTTCTGGCGACCATAGCCCTTCTGGTTTAACACGAAGATACATGCAAAACTCCCTTGCAGTTTAGTACTGCATTGTATCAGCCTACATAATTGCTTCTTACTTCCGAGGATGATCAGTGCTTGTCCTCTAGGTTGTCTGTCCCTAATATCTGTCCCTAAGAGTTCTTTGAGATTCGATTTACCCACGGTTTGATCAAACGAAACCACTACAGGAGGAATTTGGATAATGTCCAAGCATATTTCGCGACGCAGCTTTTTACAGATCAGCGGCGTTGTGACAGCCGCAAGCGTGTTGGCCGCCTGTGCGCCTGCTGCAGGCCCCCAAGCGGGGGGTGAAACTGGTGGCGCTGCGCCTGCTTCCGATTCCATCAACTTGAAATGGGATACCTTCCGCGCTCCCGGTACAGGCTGGAACGAAGAGCGGATCGACACATTCAAGGAGGTAAACCCGAACGTCAACATCGAATTCCGTCCCCTCACAGGCTCTAGCCAGCAAGACAACTATGGCAAGATGTATGCACAGCATGCCGCGGGCGACCTGGGTGACATCTGCGCGTTTGACCCCTCCCATTTCCACTTCTGGCGGGCCATCGACAAGCAGATCATCATGCCCATTGATGACTTGGTTGAGGCCGATGATGTGGATCTGACCCAGTGGTATGACCGCTTTATGTCGCTGCAAACTCACCAGGGCAATCTCTACGGTCTGCCGAGTTGGGGATGGGCAGGCTGGGACACGCTGGTAACGAATGCGGTACATTTCCGCGAAGCAGGTATTGAACTGCCGGACCCAGTAGGTCACGACACGCCCATGGATACGATTGCTGAGTGGGCACGCGCGCTCTATATTGAAGGCGAACGCTTTGGCCTTTCCGTTGCCCCGACTGAAACGTCTCTGCCCGTATTGTGCCGCATCTGGAACAGCGACTTGATCAACGAAGACGGCACAAAATGTATGCTGCTTGATGAGCCAAATGCCCAGGCTGCATTGCGTTGGCTCTATGACTTGGCGGTAGGAGACAAGGTGTTGCCAGCGCCTGGCTCCATCGAAAACTTGGCGACCGCCAACAAAGAAGGTAAGGTCACAATGAACTGGTCAGGTTCGCTTGATGTGCGTAACTTCAAGCGTGACGTGACCGACCCAGCCATCGGTGAAGTAGCGCAGATTCTCTTCCCCACGCGAGAAGATGGACGCTTCCCTTCGCAAATCCGTGGTGGTACATGGAACATCCTCAATGGCACAGCACACCCCACTGAGGCCTTCCAATTCCTCCAACACATCACCAGTGCCGAAGGCTGCTA
>CAMPHP010000482.1 GCA_946885925.1 uncultured Litorilinea sp. | reverse complement strand
TCTCGCCATGATTTCGCTGTAGGTGTAACGGCATATGACCAGTTGACCGACTCACTGTAATCTACAGCATCCTATAGCTTTGCACATATACCTGATACATAGCAGCATTCTTGAAGGTGCACTCCAGCACTATTGCCGTTTTTGGAACCCTGTTGAACCATCATTTGCCGCTAGTATCCAACATGGATTCGTAGCATACTGCGAGGATTGTCGTTATTCGTCCCAATTAGGATAGTGTCATATTTTGTCCGATCTACTTGTTCGTACCCTGTTGGGTCCTTTTATACTGCTTTCTTTACTCCCTCTCTTCTTGGGCAGTACGGCCACCGTATCAAGTCAAGCCCCAACTTTTGGCATTCGACCGCAGGCCGTGGGCAAGGGTTACTTCGAGTACACCCTGGCCCCAGGTGAACGTGTCCAAGATGTATTGGTAGCGAACAATCCGAATGACGAACCCTTGTCTCTCAACATTTGGATAGCACGGGGGCGAACAATGGCTGCTGGCGGAATCAGTTTCCCAGTAGACACCAGTGGGCCAGCACAATGGATTACGTTCCCATATACGGAAACTGTGACAGTGCCCCCGACCACTACGCTGAGCCTGCCGTTCGAGGTAACGGTGCCGCAGGGCACGCCACCCGGTGAGTACATAGCCGGCTTTCTGGCAAAGGCTCACTATGTACCAGCAGACACCCCTCCTATGGAAGAGTCCACCGGCGGCCAAGGTGGATTTGAGGTCATCGTGATCTCCCAGGTGGGCGTGGCAGTTGTCATCACAGTGCCAGAAGCCAACCACTGCGAGGCAACAATTTCATCGCTGAGTTCTTCATCCCATAAGGCGCGGTGGCAACTTGGGATAGCGATGCAGAACACGGGCAATGTACATTTTAGGGGCAGTGGAGAAGTCATCGCCCGACTGCCTAACAACACTGAGCCACTGGCCCAAGCCCCTTTCGAGGTACACTACTTTATCCCTGGTGACACAATTGATTATCCTCTCTCCCTTGCGTCGCAGCCGCCCGATGGCGAGTATGAGGTCGAGGTAAATCTGCTTACGGACTGTGGCTTTGCAACCACGTTTAGGCAAGTCGTCAATGGCGATCAACCCGCAGCAAAGATTGACCTGGTCAAGACGGTGGGCGTTCAGGCGGATGCTTGTGCCGATACAACCACGCTTACTGTGTCGCCCGGAGAAACTGTCTACTACTGCTACACGATTACTAATACTGGTAATATAACTTTGACCGATCATCTCCTGTTAGATGATCGATTAGGCACCATCCTAACGGATACAGTGTCCGGATTAGCTCCTGGTCAAAGTCTTTCCACCCTACAGCTAGGGGAGACGATCAGCACGGAAGTTGTCATTACGACCACAAATATCGCAACATGGACCGCCAGTACCGTTGAACCGGATCTAAGTGCCACAGATATTGCGACAGCCACCGTAGGTCTGGGCGAGCCAAACCTTGCACTGCATGTGATTGACAGATTTACACCATCGCCAAGTGACCTGGGCACAGTTGGCGGCCAAATGAACTACACCATTACGGTGCACAATAGTGGGACGGCAATCCTTAAAAATGTGAAGATTGCCTTTGTTGTGCCACAACACACTCTCTTCACTACAAATACGCTACCCATGCAAAGTGCTTCGGTTGTACCTGCGGCTGCTCAGGCGTGGGATTGTCCAGATGGTGCGCTAGCCAACACGACGTGCACCTTTACCATCGCGCTACTATCACCAGGTGAAGCAGTCCCGGTTAGCGTTGCCTTACAGATTATCGAGGAACTTGGCGAAGCGCTAACTGTGGAGTTCAGTGCCGCGGCAGAAGGTACGCCCTTGATGCCAGCACCCGCAACCCATGTTGTGGTGACTAGCCCCGGTGGGACACAAGATCACTATTCAACCTATCTACCCGCCATGCGTTCAACGAAGTCATTCTTACCTTTCCAGACAGAATCAGACTAAGAGTTGGCAATAGAGGATGCAATAAGGCAGACAACAGGAGCCATAGAGAGCGCTGATCCCGCGCGCTATGGCTCTACCGCCTTTTGAAGGCGTTGGCCCTACTCCAAATGTATCACCTTTGTTTGAATGCGCCTGCCATCTTGGCAGGAGACCCCCACTTATTTCCGCCTAAACATGCAACAAGAAACTATCTTTTGCGGCTGTTGCAAACAGTCAAATCTTGCGATGCTACTACAAGTTACTATCAAAATGTGGAACCACTATACAAATGCAGAGGGCAGCATGTCGTATGGCTGCTGGCTAGGAGAAGATTAGATGACATTCAACCAAATGATTCGCACCCTGTTACGTCCATGTATTGTGCTTGCAACGATCCTGTTCTTCTTGGGCAATGCGGCCATCGCATCAGCCCAAGCACCAAACTTCGGTATTCGACCGCAAGAGGCGGGCAAAGGCTATTTCGAGTATACAATTGCCGCAGGTGAGACAGTTCAGGATGTGTTGGTTGCCAACAACCCAAATGACGCCCCCCTATCGCTCAACATCTGGACAGCGCGCGGGGTGACGATGGCGGCTGGCGGCATCACCTTTGCAGAAGATAGCAGTGGGCCAGCACAGTGGATCACGCTCTCGGATGCGGGTATTGTAGAGATACCTGCACAGACCACCCTAAATTTGCCATTCGAGGTGGCAGTTCCGGCTGGCACAACACCTGGCGAATATGTGGTCGGCTTTCTGGCAAGACCGGAAGAATTGCCTGCCGCTACTCCACTCGCTGCTGAAGGGGCGACGGGCAACGAGAGCAGTTTTGAGGTTAAGGTGGTCTCCCAAGTAGGCGTAGCCGTGATCATCACTGTGCCAGGGGCGAACCAGTGCGAGGCTGCTATTGCGTCGCTGACCTCCTTGTCCAACAAAGGGCGCTGGCAGTTCGCAATTGGAATGCAGAACACGGGCAATATGCATTTCAACAGTACAGGTGAAGTCATTGCCCGACCCGTTGGCGGTGGCGAGCCAATCGCCCAGAAATCGTTCGAGGTAGGCTACTTCATCCCTGGCGACACGATCGAGTACTCACTTTTCCTTGAGCCATACCCAACCACAGGGGACTACGAAGTCGAGGTAAATCTGCTCACCAACTGCGGCGGCGAGGCAACCTTCACGCAACAGGTCAGCATTAGTGAAGAGAATGTCCTACAGGCAGCAGCCCAGGCGCAAGCCGAAGGTCAGCCTTCCGCTGCCTCCGAAGAGGCCGCTAAGATACAGGCACAGGCTGAACTAATTCGCTCGATAGGTTTGCTCGTAGGCGCGCTTGTCGCTCTCATCATTGTAGGGATTGTGGTCGTGCTCGTGCTCAGGCGGCGCAAGTCTGCGTAGTTCCACCTTTCCTGTTGTGGACGAGCCACCCGAGCAATATAGAACACAACAATCTCTCCATCTGTACCAATCAGCACCGGCCAAACGCCGCACTCATATGAGTGCGGGGTTTGGCCTAAAGTACACGCTGAAAGATAGCCATTTTCGGATCCAAGTAACAACAAAACGATCACAGACTCCTATCCAAAAATCTCATGAAATCTCCCATCATTTGCTCCTGGTCGCCCGCAAAAACTAGTCGCATACTATGCGTAGTGGATTGCACTGCTGAAGACATCGCAAGTGCCAGGTTTAGTAAGAGTTGTACAGAATCTTAGTAGTAACATCAGAAGAGGGTAGTTAGATGAAGAAGCAAATTGCAGCAGCAGTACTTAGTGGAATGTTAGTTTTGGGGTCAGTCGTTCCAGCTCTGGCCCAAGAACCTGCCACTGCCACTGGCACAGTTAGTATCACTGGAACGCCAGGTTTTGTTACCGTGGCTCCCATTAACTTTGGAGATGCCACCTTGGAGGGCACTATCCAAAGCGTCGACACGGGAGCATCGGTTGAGTGGGCAGTGGAAGATCTGAGTGGCACTGGAAGTGGTTGGACAGTAAATATCAAGGCTACCGCGTTCACAATTGATGAAGCCGGTCCCAATCAGGGTGAGACAATTCCTCTGACGGGCTTTAAAGTGGTATTGCCAGAAACTGCAATCAATCCGGAGACAGGTACTCTTAGCCCTGAACCGGTC
>CAMPHP010000481.1 GCA_946885925.1 uncultured Litorilinea sp. | reverse complement strand
AGAAGCAAATCATATGCCTGTTATATCAGAGTGCAGCCAGCTACAGCGCATTGCATCTGAGCAAATTTATATCTCATGTCACATCTCCATGATCACGCTAGAAACCCCTTATGTCGTGCATATCTCGTGAAGTCGCAAAGTTGGTTGGCTTGACCAGCATCGGACGCGGCGGTACAATACTTTCGCTCGCTGCCGTGCGATCATGACTGCTCGCAGGCAGTTAGATTTACGCGGTCCAGCAAGCTTCGGCTAATAATATGGTGACCGCGCCTCAGTATCACAGCAGTCACCCCACTCTACCCGGTTCTAATGAGTGCCACTATGCGCATCGGCGTTGACGCTAGGTTGATGCAACACCAGCCCGCGGGGATTTCACGGTATACCCGTCATCTCTTGCAAGAGCTAGCCAAGATCAACCAGCACGATGAGTTTATCACTTTCCAACATAGACGTCACCGTACCCCGTTGATTGACCAGGCGAACTTTCGACGTGCGACTCTATTTGCCCCCGTCCATACCCGTATCGAACAGACGATGTTGGCAATAGAGCTTGCCCGCTTCTCGTTGGATCTGCTCCACAGCACGGACTTTATCCCGCCGCTCTATACCACTGTGCCAACCGTAATCACGGTGCATGACCTTGCCTTCCTGCATTGGCCTCACTTCCTAACCAAGGATAGCGCAGCCTATTATGGGCAAATTGACCGTGCTGTGCGTCATGCCAAACACATCATTGTTCCCAGCGAAAGCACCAAACAAGACCTCACTGCCATGCTGGGTGTACCGCCTAACAAGGTCAGTGTAATCTATGAAGCCGCGGACGAATCATTTGTGCCTTTGCCCGTAGAAGAAACCCGTGCAGAGGTCATGAAGAAGTACCGTCTACCGGCATCGTTTATTCTCTTTGTCGGCACCATTGAGCCGCGCAAGAATGTCGATGGCCTAATCCGCGCTTTCCACCACCTGCGCAACAAATACGGTGTGCATGATACCGCGCTAGTCATCGCGGGTGGGAGTGGCTGGCTCTACAACGAAACGCTGGAACTCATCCGCCAGCTCAAGCTAGAGCAATCAGTTTTTCTTGTCGGTCGCGTTCTCGATGAGGAATTGCACAAGCTCTACGTTGCCGCACGCTGCCATGTCCACCCGGCCCACTACGAAGGCTTTGGCTTGCCACCGCTTGAAGCAATGGCTTGTGGCACGCCCACCATCGTCAGCAATGTCAGCAGCCTGCCCGAAGTTGTAGGAGATGCGGCCTTGCTTGTAGACCCTGAAAACTGGGAAGAAATCGCCGTTGCCATCCACCGGCTGCTCAGTGATGATCAACTGCACGCTGAACTACGCGAAAAGGGACTCAAGCGCGCTCGCTACTTTAACTGGGAGAGTGCCGCCCGCCGCACCCTTGAGGTCTATCGCCTCATCGGCAAGAGCCGCGAAGCCTTCCCAGCCACCAGTACGCCAGCCACCTCGCGTCCAACCACTGGCTCGAACCGGCAGCCTCAGTGAATTACCCGTAAACAACTGCTTACATGCATATCCTGTTTCTTACGCCCCAAGCGCCCTATCCGCCGCGCCAGGGCACGTCAATACGCAACTACAGTCTACTGACCCATCTGGCGCAACGTCATACGGTGGATTTGCTGACCTTCCTTGCTCCCGGCGATGAAGTACCACCCGATAGCCCCCTCTACCATCATTGCCGCCGTGTCGGTATGCTTCCCCAACCAGTGCGTAGCACAAAACAACGGCTGGCTGACCTTGTGACCTCAGCCTTGCCCGACATGGCACTCAGGTTGGAATCATCCGCAATGCACCAACTTGTCCAATCCTGGCTGCATGATAGCGACAATGATACACCGTATGATATTGTACAGATCGAAGGGATTGAACTGGCGCAATATGCCCGGCATGTCGATCGCAGCAAAAGCGCAGTGATCTTTGATGATCACAACTGCGAGTACCTTCTCCAACAGCGCAACGCATTAACCGATCTTCAGATCCCTCAACGCTGGCATGCAGCCGCGTACAGCCTTGTCCAGTGGGCCAAACTACGCCACTATGAAGCGAAAGTTTGCCGCGCAGCACAAGCCGTGATTGCCGTTAGCCAACCAGACCGTGCCGCACTCCAGCGTATTGCACCAGAGGCATCCATCCATGTCGCACCCAATGGCATTGACCTCGCTGCATACGAGCATTCTGAGCAAGCTACAGGTAACCAGAAGGCCAACCACTTCACGCTACTCTTTACCGGCAAGATGGATTACCGTCCCAACATTGATGCCATCCTATGGTTTGCCGAACAAGTTCTGCCTCAGCTTGTCGTCGCTGCACCAGAAATTCATTTGCAAGTGGTGGGCATGAATCCGCACCCGCGACTAGATATTCTGCGCCAGCACCCGCATATTGAAATAACGGGGACCGTACCTTCCCCACTGCCCTATCTTCACGCAGCGGATGCCTATATAATTCCGATGCGTGTCGGCGGTGGCACTCGCTTCAAGGCACTTGAAGCAATGGCTGCCCGTAAAGCAATTGTCAGCACCACCCTGGGCGTAGAAGGCATTGGTGTGCAATCCGAGCGAGAAGTGCTGCTTGCCGATTCACCCACAGCCTTCGCTGAGGCAATTCTGCGCTTGGTGGCGGATAGATGGAATGGCGCAACCTTGTCGAAGCAGCTTGGACAAGCAGCCCACAACTTTGTCGCAGCCCACTATACCTGGGATCGCATTATCCCTATCTTTGATCAGCTCTATGCCATGTTGCAACTAAACACCAACAACCAGCGTCCGCCATCCCCTGATCGCGGAATGCACCATGACCGAGCAGGAGTCCAACCATGAGTGATGCCGCACAAGCAGGGCCACGGGTAGGGTTTATCGGGGCTGGCTGGACCGAACGAGTCCAGATACCCACGTACCGCATTGCAGGATTAACAGCTCAGGCAATTTGTGCCAGCAAACCAGAGAATGCCAAGCGGGTGGCGGCGAAGCTAGAGATTCCGCAAGTTTTTGCATCATGGCAGGAACTGATACATGCCGATACGGTTGATATGGTCAGCATTGTCACACCGCCCCATCTTCACGCCGAAATTGCCATCGCCGCGCTACGTGCGGGCAAGCATGTCATCTGTGAAAAACCCACAGCCCTCAATGTAGCCGAGGCTGAAAATATGTTTGCCGCCGCCCAAGCAGCCCCCAATCAACTAGCCATTATCGACCACGAATTACGCTTCCACCCCCAGCGCGCCCGTCTGCGCCAGCTTGTACGCGAGGGATACATCGGCAATCCCCTCTATCTAGAACTAGATTACCTCACCCCGCGCAGGCTCGACCCGCACCAACCTTGGAACTGGCATAGTGACGCCGAAAAAGGTGGTGGCAGTTTAGGTGCTCTGGGCAGTCACCTCATTGACCTAGCTCGCTGGTTCGTCGGACGAATCGAAGGTCTCGCCGCCCAGTTACAGACAGGCCATTTTCTGCGCCCCGCTCCCCAAGGCCACGGCTCGCGTCGCGTGACAAGTGACGACGCTGTCCACCTCATCATTCAATTCGGAGGAGGTGTCCAGGGGCGCATTGCAGTCAACGACCTCTATCCAACCCATCGGGGCATGAGTGTCAATATGGTCGGTACGGATGGTGCATTGAAGATCGATAATGAAGACCGGCTGTGGGGATTAAATTCAGCCGAGTACCCGCGTGGAGAATGGCAAGAACTCACCGTAGCCGACGAGAGCACCGAGCTATCCCTACCCAGCCGGAGCCCCTTTACCATCGGCTGCTACTACCTAGCGAAGGCGATCAAGAGCGCGTTAAGCAATGGTCAAACCGTGGTACCCGATGCGGCGACCTTCTACGACGGTTTCGTCGTCCAGCGCGCCCTTGATGCCGCCCGGCGCAGCCACCGCGAACAAATCTGGGTGCGCTTGTAGCCTTGTCAGTTAGCCTGTCATTCCGACGAATCTGCGAGGAGGAATCCCCTTCTGCTTACTATGAGCACAGCACGGGATTCCTCCCTCCGGTTGGAATGGCAATTCAGCGTTGTACCTGTCTCTTATACACATCCTCCGAGCCCACGAGACTCCTGAGCA
>CAMPHP010000480.1 GCA_946885925.1 uncultured Litorilinea sp. | reverse complement strand
AGGAGATTGTGCGCCAATTAGAACAATGCCAATCGCCGCGCACCTGTCCACACGGTCGCCCCACCATGATCCAACTTTCCGCCGGAGAGTTAGAAAAAGCTTTTGGGCGCATATAAGGCGCAGCGCATTATGACAAAGAGCCATATCGAAGAGCCATATCGAAGAGTTATACGGAAGAATCTGCAACGAGGAATCTCTCTGTAATCCTCTTCTGACTGATCAATTCGTCAAAAAGCGCTTGCCAGCGCGGGATGAGCACAGCCGTACTATACTCGCGTTCGACTTTTGCACGAAGGTTTCGGCCCAGTTTCCCACGCAATTTGGCGTCTGAAAGCAGTTGGCAAAGTGCCGCTGCCACATCTTCTGGCGCTTCTAGTGGCACGAACAACCCTGTCTCACCATCCGTGATTTGCTCGGCAGAACCGTTGTCATAGGTGGCGACTACTGGCAATTCTGCTGCACCCGCTTCAGCGATGACATGCGGCATCCCCTCTCCACACGAAAGCCAGACAAAGATGTCCAACCCAGCAAGCAAGCGCGGCACATCGGCGCGGTCTCCCAGGAAGTGCAAGACCTTACCCAGACCCAACTCTTGGGCCAGATGGCACAGTTCGTCAGCATACTCAGGCATAAAGGCATCTACACCACCGATGATGACAAAGTGTGCTTGCGGATAGCATTTCTGGACATACGCCGCAGCGCGGATGAAATCTTCCACACGCTTCTTGCGATCCAGCCGCCCCACCCAACCAATCACTGGCGTTGTCTCTCCAATTCCCCATTCCCCGCGTACCGCGGCGCGGTGTTCGGCACGATGCGCCGGGTTGAACTTGTCCAAATCTACCATGGATGGAATCTTAAGCGCATGATGGGGACGGTCGGGCATGAGAGAAACTGCTGCGGCTCGGATACTTTCACAGACCCCAACATAGCGTGCCGTAAAGTGCTTAGGATTAGCAAGCGCCTCTACAACAAGACCGCCATGCTCAATGAGGGGTGGGGGACAGACGACTCGCGCATAGGCAGGATAGAGATCGGGTACGGCTTGGCATCCAACCACGATATCATAGCGAGGAATTTGTTTAGCAAGGTAAGCAACTGTATCCTCAAATGAAAGTTGATAGGGCGTCTGATCAACCTGCACACCGAGCGCGGCTAGCTGTTCGTGGGTTTGGGCGGGCATATTGGGCTTGCGAAAGCAGGCAATCACATCAAGATGATAGCGACGCGGGTCAAGATGTTGAGCGAGCAAACGCACCTCTGTCTCCTCACCCCCTACCACAAGCCACGAAAAGACAAATAAAACCCGTACAAGCGGTGTTTTACTCATGGAGAATCCTTCTTACTGTTTGAGCTACTCATCAAACACCTTAAACACGGCTTGAATCACATTGCGCCGCCGCTGCGCTAGGTCTTCAAATAGAGCAGGCGACTGGTCAAAAGGCACAATATCCGTGATCATATGTTGGCAAATCTCACTGCCATAGGCGCGCAGCACCTCAACTGTCTCGTCGGAAAGGTGACGGCGCGTCCAACGGTGAGCCAAGCCACGCGGCACGCGGTTGATCTGGGCGCAGCGAATTGCTAGCCCATTATGATGAAATTCTTCACCCAACCGCACTTCATTCGCCCCACCCTGGTAGAAGGCAAGATCGATCACAGTTCCTTGCGGGCGCAAACTACGCAATGCTGTTTGCAGGCTGCTCGGCTGTCCCCGGCATTGGAAAACGATATCCACGCCGCGCTCGCTTCCATTTTGGTGCCAGCGCTCTTTGCAATAACGCCATGCTTCTACTTGATTTTCATCAATGGCAATCATGCCCAATGCGCGTGCCGCTTGCAATCGTTCTGGCGTACGGTCTGCCACTGCCACCATTGCAGCACCACCGTGCCGCGCAAAGAGTCCGAGCAATAGCCCCACCACACCAGCGCCAGTTACCAGGACCGTGCGCCCGCGCACGCCTTCATACAAGTTACGTACATCCGGCCCAACCCAATCCGCCGCCGCATGTAATATCCCATTGGCACAAATCGGCCCCATTTGGGCAACGTAGATCCCCAGAATGGGTGCGATATCAGGGGGTAGCACGGCAAAGAACTCGTGGGCAGCGTTGACCGTATGCCCTGTCTTGTGCCCGTAAGCCATGCAGACCAATTGGCCCGCCTCAACCACAGGCGTACGGCTCTCGATCACGCGTCCCACTTCCATATAACCCAGGAAGGGAACCGGGAATTGCGTGGAGGGCTGCCCTGCTTCAAAAACACCCAAAAGATCATTCCAGTGCGTATGGAAATAGGGATTTGTCCCTTTATAAAAGGTCAGTTCTGTACCCGCAGAAAACCCTGTGTAAAGCGTCTCAACACGAAAATGGCCTTCCGGTGCAGGCCCCTCGTCATAATTCAAGAAGTAGATTGCGCCTTTGCGTTCTATACCTATCGAGCGAATGATGCGTGTATCAGACATAGGCCGCCTCATCCTTTAAGTTAATTTCGCGACCCTCTTTGGCAGAGCGAGTCGCGGCCAACGTCAGTTGCAGGGTCTTTAGTGCTTCGGTATAGGGCACACGGATCCGCTGGTTCAGGCCAAGCACAGCATCAATAAAATCGCGATCCTCACGCACCACCGGATCACCCTCTTGGCCGATCACAGGACGACCCTGCCCCACATCAATCATGGCGTCGAATTCGCCAATTTCGATCACCAGCCCTGCGCTAAAGAGATGCAGCCCTACCCGGTGTTGCCAGTGGAGCAGACAGGAAGAACTGACATTGCCCAGCGCGCCGGATGCAAAGCGCAAGGATGCGGTGGTTGTTTCAAAGATATCTGATTCCGGAAACTCCGGGCGCGGATAGTGCGCGCCCATTGCATAGACTGAATCGACCTCGCCCACGAGGTAGCGCGCCAGGTCAAAGACATGGGTGGTCTGTTCAACCATCTGCCCACCCGACTCCGCATCACGCACCCACCACGCTGGCGGCGGTGTGCCATCCAGCCAATAGCCCAATACAAGGTGCGGCGGATGCTCAGCCACCAACGATTTGGCTTCTTCAACCGTCGTCATATAGCGCCAATGATAGCCAACCCCTGTGATGATCCCCTTGGCCTGCACCGCTTCTGCCACGCGCTCCGCAGTCTCCAAGCGGGTTGCCACTGGCTTTTCGACAAAGAAAGGCAGCCCATGCTCGATTGCAGCCATTTCAGGTTCGCCATGTGCAAAAGGGGGTACACAGATATAAAGCGCGTCTATCTGTTCCTTGTCGAGCATTTCACGATAATCTTCATAGGCGTTGGCGTTGCCGCGTTGTGCCAGCGAGAGCGCGCGCTCCAGCATCAGATCGGCAAAGGCGACGATTTTGACGTCATGAAATTCACGCAGCACGCCAAAATGGCGTGTAGCGATCCCCCCTGCACCGATAAACCCAACACGGACTTGTTTCATGCTTGTTATTCCTTGCTCAACTTAGCGCATTGAAGGTGCACCAATCTTATGAGCGTTAATAGACACCCACTGCTAGGACGGGCTTGGGTGTACTCAAGGGTTGTCTACGTGGAACGGACTGACGCAGCGCTCGCTGGTAGAGCGCATCAACCGCACTTGCCATCTGTTCGGCTGTAAAGGTACTTTCAACACGATCCCTTGCAGCCGCGCGCCAACGTTCTCTCTGTTCTGGATTCGCTAGTGCATCCACAATGGCTTGTGCCATCGCTGCGGGATCGGATGGCGGCACGAGTCGTCCATGTACCTCATTCTCGATCAGTTCAGAGTTGCCTCCCACATCAGTTGCCACAATCGGAACGCCGCCTGACATGGCTTCCAGCAGTGCAAGTGGCATCCCCTCAAAATGCGAAGGCATGACCAGTAAATCTGCTGCTCGCAAGAATGATGAGACATCTTTACGCAAGCCCATCATCCACACCTGATCTTGTAACCCTTGTGCATTGATTTGTTGACGCAACTCTGTTTCCAGCGGGCCATTGCCTAGCCAGAGAAAGAGCGTATGAGGCCGTTTATGCAACACCCCTGGAATTGCCGCTAGTAGATCATGGTGGCCTTTTTGCTCTACCAGCCGCGCAACTGTAATAACAATGC
>CAMPHP010000479.1 GCA_946885925.1 uncultured Litorilinea sp. | reverse complement strand
GCTTATTATGAGCACAGCACGGGATTCCTCCCGCTGGCGAGCTGGAGTGCCCCACTACGTGATCGGAATGGCAATTCAGCGTTGTACTATCTCGGTTACCGTCCCCAACTCAATCGCTCCTGGAACCAGTCATACTCGCCGCGCCCAAAGTTCCCAGGCAAATCGAAAAGCTTGCGTACCTCACTGCCATCTGCACGCATTACATAGAGCGACCAGACTCCATCACGGTCTGTCAGGAAGGCAATTTCACTGCCGTCGGGTGAAGCCGTAGCCAGCCCATCAATACCAGGCAGATCGGTCAGTTGAAGCAGGCCACTCCCATCCGGGTTCATGCTGTAAATATCCCAACTACCTGTGCGGTCCGACATCATAAGAATACGCGACCCCAGATTATCTGTGGGAATATCACCGGGCCAGTTTGACGCGTTAGAAGGCATCCCACCCTCTGTATTCACAACATAGACACCGCAGATACCACCATTCTCCCAGTAATTGCAGCCGTTGTAGGCAATCCGCCCGTCGGCAAGAAAAATGGGATAGCGTCCAAACAATTCCCACGCTTCAAACATAATAGGAGGGCGCTCATCCCGCCGTCCCAGATCATCCTGCAAATAGATCCGGTGTTGCCGGTCGCCCATGGAGGCAGAATCAAAGACCACCTTTTTGCCATCGGGCGACCAATGCGGATGGGCATCTTCAGAATGAGCACTGATCAGCCACGGATTCTCTCCATAAAGCCCCATCTGCACCAAACTATCCATCCCACCCCCCTGGGCATTCGCCGCAAGGCCACCCAATGGGCTGAAGTCCGGTTGGCGATAATTGGCAATGGGCGTGTGATGGATACGCGCAGACAAATCCCAAATATGGATGTCAGGGCGATCTGTGTGGGGGTTCCAAAGTGTATAGGCGATCCGCCCGCCTAATACACCAGCCGTAGGGGCCGGTGTACGTGTCGGCGTAGCCGTTGCAGTAGGTGTGTTCGTTGGCGTTGGCGAGGGAGTAGCTGAGGGTGTCGGTGTACTCGTCGGGGTCGAGGTGTCTGTCGCCGTAGGTGTATGCGAAGGGGTTGCGGTTGCACTCGGCATCGGTGTAGTTGTCGGTGGAATAGGCGTTGGCGTGGGCAGGCTCTCCGTAGCGGTAACAATCACGGCCATGCGTACGCTTTCACCTGAACTCGACGCGGGCACGTCCTCGGCAGCATTGCCACCATCACCCGGAGGCATATCTCCGGCAAGCTTCTCACCCACCAACTGAACACTGTTAGCTGCCACCTGCACAGGCGTTGGCGTCACTGTAGGCAGAAGCACCACGGTACCTTGCCCACTGCCTAGTGCATCCTCCTGTGCCATACGTCCGTTCAAGTTTCCTGCCACACGCATCCCAGCAAAGATCAGCAGCAACGCCGCCATCCCTCCCACTGCCAGCAGCGCCAGCGCAGGGAGTGCCATAGGCTCGGCTCGTCGTGCTGTGCGTGTAGCGCGATGCCATAACGCGGGCAGATCTACTGGCAAGGCAGATAAAGAAGTAGATTCAGCGTTAGAAGCGGACGAGACAGTCGCATCAGGCGATTCATAATTAAGCACAGAGGATGGCTCTGGCTCGCGCGAAATCATTTTGGGTGGTACATAGCTCGGAGGCGGCGTAAACATGACCGCTGGTTGTGGCAGAGATGGACCCTGCGGCGACACAGGCCGAGATCGCACCGTTTCCACTGTGACAGGAGGGGAAGGATCCACGGGAGTGCGCTTTGTTGGCTTGGTGACTGGCGGCGGCAATGTATCGCCGCGCAGCCCACGCACAAAATCACCAACTTGGGCGAGCCGGCGGCCTGGCTCTTTAGCCAATGCTGCCACCAACGCATCCGCCATCGCGGTACTAACCGATGGCTGCACCTCATCAGCCCGTTTGGGCTGTTCTTCGGCAATGCGCCACAACAAATTAAGCGGATTCCCACCCCCCACCGGCGGACGTCCTGTGAGGAGGCGGTAGGTAATGGCGGCAAAGCTATAAATATCAGCCGCAGCATCCACTTGCTCATCGCCGCGCGCTTGCTCTGGAGCCAAAAAGACTGGCGCTTTTAGCCGGTAGTAAAGCGGATGCCCACTCTCCCCTGCCCGCGCGGGCACACCGTCAAAATCGCTCACCAATACCCGCCCATCGTTGCCCAAGAATATATTACTAGGCTTGAGATTGTGGTGTACTAACCCGCGCCGGTGAGCATACTCAAGAGCGCCCCCTACCTGTTCCACGACACCCAACGCAGCAGCGGCATCCCACGCCCCCGGCGACTGTGCCAGCCGCGTCTCCAGCGTCATGCCATCCACAGGATCCATCGCTACGTAAAAGAAGCCATCGGCCTGCCCTGCGTCATAAACACGTACGATATTAGGGTGGCGCAGACGCATTGCCTCACGACCCGCACTCACAAAATGACGCGCCAGCACGACATCCTGTGCAACGTGACCCAGCAACACTTTTAGCGCAATGGGTCGCTCATAAAGGGTATCCACGGCGCGATAAACAACGCCGATCTCGCCATATCCGATCTCCGCGACAAGCCGATAAGGGCCAATCTGCATGGGAATCGAGTCCATGAGCTACCTCTACTTCTAACCGTGAGGTTCTATTCGTATGGATCAGTGGTAATTACGCTGTTGAGTAATCGTTACGTCGTTGAGGAATGGGTATATGATGCCGCAAACCAATACTTACCATTCCCATTGTATACTATTTGTGTACTATCTCTATTGTAAGCGTCTCTATTGTAAGCGTGTCAGTGCAACCTAGCAACCCGTAAATATGGGCTTTTGCAGGTAAGTCGTGTCACAATCCCCACATCTTTGCAGCCAGAGATGAAAGATTCTACAATCCGACTTATCACCATCCATTAAAACAGGTCTGCAACGGGAGAATTACTTGACCAAAAGCAATCAAACCAAAGAACCTCTGCGCTGGACGGGAATTCTCTTTGCCTTTGCAGCCACCGTCCTGCTTGTTACCGCTACGGATACATTCATCAATACGCTGGGCACAGGTGAAAACTCTAGAACTCTGGCAACTGTTTTCGCACCACTAATCGCCGGGGCTGCTACGGCAATCTACACACGGCAACGTGGCGGTCTCCATGCGCTGATTGGAGCTAGCCTCGCCTTACCTGTCCTTGCCTTTATCGTCTTTCCGACAGCTTGGCCCCTTGCCATCTTCGCCACTCTGTTCTGCATTATGGGTGCAGCCGTCACCGAGCTAGGCCTGCGCCGTCCCACTGGCTAAACTTGTTGTACACTGGGCGTGCGCTTAGAGCTACCCAAAAATGCCGCATTTTACACGAGATTGGGCTATCATGTGGTGAGCTATGGTTCTCATTCAGGCTTTTTGCAATGAGCCTATGCGAATATGGCAAAAGAGCTAGATACGTCTAGGTTCAAAAGTGACTGAATGAGCTAAAGTGACTGGATGGCTCCTACTTTCGCCACAACAAAGGTTGCTATACAGTAGAACCCATGTGGAGGAACCTGGCGCAGTTCGCCATCCAGACTGTACTTGTACAGAAGAATTTCACACTGTAATTCTATTTCATAGTTCTATATGAAGAACGAGAAAGGAAACGAATTTCTATGGCTTCCAAACAATGGCCGCAGCCACCTGCAATGGAGATCGATACGGCCAAGACCTATAAGGCCACCATTGAAACCCCACGGGGTGACATTGTTTTAGAACTCTATCCTGAGCACGCTCCCAAGACTGTCAACAACTTCGTCTTTCTGGCTCGCCAGGAATATTACGATGGCGTTTCCTTTCATCGCGTCATAAGCAATTTCGTGATCCAAGGCGGCGACCCCACGGGGACTGGTCGCGGCGGCCCTGGCTATACCTTTGAGGATGAAACCCGCGGCAACCCGCTCAAGCACGATGACAAGGGCGTGCTTTCAATGGCAAATGCAGGGCCTGGTACCAATGGCAGCCAATTCTTTATCACCCATTCGCCGCAACCTCACCTCGATGGACGCCACACCGTCTTTGGCAAGGTCGTCGAGGGTCAAGATGTGGTCGATTCGATTCGCCAGGGTGATACTATGACCAAGGTCTGT
>CAMPHP010000478.1 GCA_946885925.1 uncultured Litorilinea sp. | reverse complement strand
CCCCAGGGTGGTTCCTAGTCGAAGATGCTTGGCAGATACTGGTGCATAGGCCAGGTGATCTCAACCGGCAAGACTTGGGTGCGAGCCAAGATGTTGTTGTGGAGGAAGAGCGCCAATAGGCCTTGGCTTTGCTGTTGAAGATAGGGTGCACGGTTCACGTTGGCGACGAGCAGATTACCGGCAGCGGCAGGGAAAAGAACCCCAGATGGCGCAATCTCGATGACTGCTGGCGGGGCTACATTGAGAGCCAGGAATGGCGTCTCATCTACCGATTGTCCAAGTTGGGGTATGCTGCTGACATCACGGCTGAAAGCCACCACCCTATATTGAATTTGGCTCAGGCCGCTTCCCAATTCGGAGAGACGCAGCGGCATCACCATAACGTTGGTATCAAATATGCGCGTGTCATATTGGTCGGCGGGAAAGACGTTCAGTGGCCCTTGCACCGTGCGGACCGAAGAAGAGGACTCCAACAAACTGACAAATTCGTCGCTGGTGGCAACATCAAAGGTGCTGACATCGGTGGCTTCTCGATTCGTCAACTGGTACTCGATGGCTTGATCCTCATCAGTATTCATTTGGATTTCAAAGACGACCTCCAGTGGTGAAGACCAGGGGCCATAGGTAACCAACACAAAGTAAAGTGTCGGCTCCCCATCCACCAGCACCGGCCCGGCTGTGCCTACATAGCGCAAATCCGCCTGGGCAAAATGCTCCAGCCGCGGATCATCCTCGACGGGTGTTTCGGAGATGGGGGGGCTGCTATGGGCCAATCGAAAGAGACCCATGAGGGGCACAGTTGCCGTGGGCGCTGGCAGCGTTGAAATTGCAGTTCCGGTTATAGTCAATGCGAAGGATGTCGCAGCTTCATTACCAAGAATGAGCGGCTCACCCGCCAAGCTCAACGCGCTCACCTTGCGCGGCAAGGCATGGATAGGCACGTGAATGGCCGAGTTTTGTGTGCCATTCATGGCCTGAACGGGCGTCAAGATCACATAGCCGCTGACCTCATCCAGCCACGGCGATGCGTTGGAGGGAATGACTTGGCGCGTGATGTCTGGTTGGCGGGTCATGGTGGCGGCATCGGCGGTCAGTGTTACGGGCAGCGTGGCAAAGCCGCCCGCAGCAATGGTAATGACATTGCTCACGCCTACGTCGATCAGTACACCTGATAGTTCCCTGACTGGGGTATAGCCCACGGTGACCGAAATAGGGGCGCTTCCTTTGTTGGCAAGCTGGATCTCGCGAACGGTAGTGGTCTTATCGAGTACTTCGACATTGCCAAAGCTGACACTTACTTGCTCTGGTGCAGCCGCATCATAGGCAATCAGGCTGCTCTGTAACGCGGCAGTGGGATTGATACGCCCAGCACCCGCGCGCAACAGGCTATAGGGTAGACCCGTATCGGGTTGCAAGAGCGGATAGGTTGCGGTATTCATCACCAGCGCCTTGAGTTCCTCCGCGCGCCAATTCGGTAAGCCATTCACCGGGTATGCCTCGCGCAAAAGCGCCATAACCCCTGCTGCCACTGGCGAGGCCATTGAGGTTCCTGAACTGGAAACTGCCTGGCTGCCAGTGCCGCGCCGCGCCGAGACGATGCTCACGCCGGGGGCTGCAATGTCAGGCTTGAGTCCACCATCTGCCCGTCGCGGCCCGCGCGCTGAAAAGGAAGCTATGAGACCATCGGTAAAATTGGCTGGATCTGTCACATCAATACTCGTGGCTGCCACTCCCAGCGCATAGGGTGCCATGCCAGGGCTGCCGATTGCATAATGGACATCACCCGTATTGCCCGCCGAGGAGACGACAACAATGCCCAGGCTCGTTGCGTTTTGTACGGCTGCGACCGTGGGATCGAAGATGGCCCCAAAACTAGAACCCAGCGACAAGTTGATAATATCAACATGGTCACTAAAATCGCCATCCTGGTTGGGGTCTACAGCCCACTCAATGGCAGTGTCTACAACATCACTGCTGCCAGAACAGCCAAAGACCTTAAGCGCATAGATGGATGCTTGGGGCGCAATGCCTGGCCCAATGCGTAAGTTGTTTAGGTCTGTTGTGGTGTCATATGGGCCGCGGTAGGTGCTGCCATCTGCATTGACGCCATAGCCCGCGGCTGTGCCCGCCACATGCGTACCATGCCCAAAGCCATAGCAATCCATTGGGTCGGGGTCAGGATGAGGAATGGGCTGGTAGGAAGCCGACGTAAGACTGGCATCATAGCCATCCCCTGCGAAATCATAGCCGCCGATGATCTTTGCGTTGGGAAAATAGGGGGTGTCGGTGATTACAGCAGCGTCGTTGAGTTCGTAGCCACCGCCAGGACCGCCAAACATGGTGTGAAGATAGTCAACACCTGTGTCAATGATGGCAATCGTGACACCCTGCCCGGTCAATCCCGCGCGGTCGATCCCCTCCCAAAGTGCCGGTGCATGCAATAGCTTTGCCGCACGCGTGTTGCCCGGCGTTTTTGGGACCAGGGGATAAACCGCCTGTACACCTGGCAACTCTGCCAATGCTGCTACTTGATTCACAGGTGTAAGGACTGCCACACCGTTAAAGACCCTTTGTACGCGATAGAGAAGCTGGGCATCGTGCTCGGTCAACGCGGCCACAATTGCCTGTTGCGCCTGATCCACTGTAGCGAGGTGAGCTTGGGTTAGAGCGGTGATGCTGGCAGTTTGTGCTTGGTCACTTGCCGCGAGCGCTGCATAGAATTCCAAAACGGGCGGCTCATCCAACTGAATCATATAGCCCGCAACAGGATGCTCTGTGTCCAGTGCCACAGACGTTGCCATAACAGAAGGAGCAGCCATAGCAGAAGGGGCAGAAGTGAGTTCGCTGGATTGAGAATTTACTACAGGCTTGATAGAGGTGTTGCCTGTGGCGTTGGCATTCTCTGCATTGCCCCAAGCGAGCGTGGTGACTATCAGCAAGAATAAGAACCAGAGACGAGGGGTCACAAACCAAGACAACAATCGGGAGCAAAGGGGCATGACGAACTCACTTGTAACAAAGCAGGCAGGATAGGAGCGCCCAACAGGCGCATGAGCTACGTGCCTATGCCCAAGACGTTTGCTTGAAGCGGCATAGGCACGTAGTAATCACCACAGGGTAGCGGGCTATTATATCACCAGCCAAGAACTCCTTGGCTTCTTGACACCAAACTTCTCCATCTCCTGGTGAGAGAGCCAGGCGCTCACCTCGAAAAAGCCATAGGTGCGCCGTAGAGAGCCATAGCGTCGTTGCACGAGGTCGTGAAGGTCATCGGACATCAGCCGCCAAACCATTTGCTCTAACTCTTCAATCCGCCACAGCATTTCGCCCGGAGTGCTGGGTACTGGAATATCGCGGTAGGTGGGCGGATTGCTATAGCTATGGGGAAAGGTTACCTGTTTTGAGGGAAGCCGGGGCAGTTGGCCTAGGGCGATGAAAGCCATGCCAAAGGCCAAAAGCTGTTGGCGAACCCGTTCAATCTCCGCGGGAAGAGCTTCCGCATCTGGCAAGTTTATTGTTGTGGACGCTGTGGTATTGCCTGCTGTGCCCTCAGTCGCAGGTTCCGCCAATCCTAGTTCATGGCTCAACCGTGACCAATCAGAGAGTACCCGGTCGAGCAGATAGCGCAGCTCGCTCCGCTTGCCAATCTGGCCTGTGCGTACACTGAGGATGAATCCTTCGCGCACTTTTTGTAAATAGTCACCGGCTTGCCGCAAGACCAATTGCTCGACCTGGCCCATTTCGCTGCGTTTTTCACCGCTGCTCTGCGCGCTTTGGTGCAAGCTGAGTGACAGCAGTTGTGTTGTAGTCTCGGCCAATTCTCCAAAGCTCACAAATTCGTACAAGCTGGCTGTCTCATCCATAGACGATACTCCTAACTCTTCCAAACGTTCTACCTTACAAGGCTCCCCAGGGAGCCGGACGATTACGAGTCGGGGGGATGGTGGGCTTATTATAGCAAGGGAAGAAATTGTTGAAAATCCTCCATATCTAGGGAGAAAAGTGGTTAAGAAACAGATTGTATTGCAATAGAACTTCGGTTTGCCAGCCATGCTGGGTGAACGGCTATCTCGAATTTGTCCACTATCTTATCT
>CAMPHP010000477.1 GCA_946885925.1 uncultured Litorilinea sp. | reverse complement strand
CACTACGGCAGTTGCCTATGTGCTGTTGGCGCTTGCTGGGGTCTGTTTTGCCTTCCCCCTGTATTGGACAGCTTCTAGTTCCCTGCAAACCTGGCAAGAGTTGCGCTCGTTTACACCCCATCTGGTGCCTGCGGTTCCCCAATGGGGCAACTATGCCGAGGTCTTTAATACGGTGCCGTTTGCGCGTTGGATGTTCAACAGCTTTTTGATCATCGCCATAACCATCCCCGGCACGATCATTACCTGCACGATGACTGCCTATGCTTTTGCCCGCTTTAATTTCGTGGGCAAGAATTTCTGGTTTATTCTGATGCTGGGCACGATGATGATCCCATCCACGGTGACGTTGATCCCCCAATACCTGTTGTTCTTCCAACTCAAGTTGATCAATACCTATGTGCCATTAACCATTGGCTCATGGCTCGCTGGCAACGCCTTTATGGTCTTCTTGTTACGCCAATTCTTGTTGAGCATTCCGCGCGATTTGGATGAGGCGGCAACGATTGACGGTGCTGGGCCATTCCGCATCTTGTGGGAGATACTCGTCCCGCTGATGAAGCCTGCATTGACCACCGTGGCGATCCTGCAATTCTTGAATGAGTGGAATGATTTCTTTGGGCCGTTTATTTATCTCAACCGCCAGGAGCTATTTACAGCAGCGGTGGGATTGCGTTTCTTTCAGTATTTGCCGATGGAAAGTGCTGACCCTCGCGACCACTTGCTCATGGCATCGGCGGCGATTATGACCATACCCGTCTTGGTACTCTTTGCCGCAGCCCAACGCTACTTTATTTCAGGTGTTGTCTTGAGCGGGCTAAAGGTCTAGCTTGCGCTTGGATCGAGCCTCTGTTGGGTACGCCAAACATGGCGTAGTGACCGGCGTCTTCGGACGCCGGTCATTTGTTGCTAAGTGGACCTGTTTTGCTTGGCAGATTGTCGTGAACCGTGCTAGAGTGTGAGCTATAGAGCGTTGATTTGTTACGATCTGCTCCACGCCTTTGTCGATATACGCGTACGAATACACTACATACCCCATCTAGCAAGGTACTATGCTCGAACAATCTATGCCGGCAGTTGCCCTAGCTTCCAGTTTAGCGGCGATCCAACCCTCGCGCATTCGTGAACTCGCAGACCTCGCCTTTGGCATGGAGGGTGTGCTCAAGCTGCACTTTGGCGAGTCGAATATGCCTACTCCTCGCTTGATCCGAGATGCACTGACGCAAGCTGTGGCGGATGGCTATACCTATTACAGCGAGAATGGCGGGCTGCCTTCTTTGCGCGCTGCCATTGCCGGTAAATATCAGGAACTGCACCAAGTGACCCTTGACCCGCAGCAGGAGATTCTGGTTACGCAATCGGGGGTGCAGGCGTTAAATGTTACGATCCGCTGTACGCTCAATCCTGGTGACGAGGCATTAGTCTTGACACCCAATTGGCCCAACGGCACCGAGATCATCAAACTCTATGGGGCAACGCCGGTGGAAGTGCCATACCTGCGCGCTGGCGACCGTTTTACGCCCGACTTTGCCGCGTTGGAAGCGGCTGTGACCCCACGCACACGCATGCTGCTCTACACCTCCCCCTCCAATCCTTTGGGCTGGGTGGCGACACCCGACGAACAGCAAGCCCTGCTCGATTTTGCGCGGCGGCATGGGTTATGGCTTTTGGCCGACGAGGTCTATGAGCGGCTCTATTATGAGGGCACGGTGGCTCCCTCGATTCTGCGTTTGTGCAGCCGCGATGATGCGGTCATTGTGGTTCAATCGTTCTCCAAGAGCTACTGTATGACAGGCTGGCGTCTGGGTTGGGTAGTGGCGCGACAGGACTTGACACGCAAGGCCACACAACTGAATGAGTTCATCATCTCCCACGCATCCTCAATGATCCAGAAGGCAGGTGAGGTGGCGCTGCGCCAGGGCGAAGATGAGGTAGCGGCACTCCTGGAACAGTTGCACGAACGCCGCGCCTTTGCTGCGTCGGCTATGACTTCTGTGTCGCGTATCAGCCTACCCAAGCCTGAAGGAGCCTTTTATCTCTTTCCCAAAATTGAGGGTATGACCGATTCGTTTGATTTTTGCGTCAGGTTGCTCAAAGCAGAGAAGGTGGCGCTTGCCCCTGGCAGCGCGTTTGGTGCAGGAGGTGAGGGGAGCGTGCGGCTCTGCTTTGCTTCGGACATGTCCGTTTTGGAACCGGCCCTAGAACGCTTCTGCCGCTTTGTAGAAGGTCTTTAAGCCGCGATTACGCAATCTTGAACTCTCAAAATAGTATCTGGAAAGGATGGGGCATGGCTTCTTCCGCGACTGTTTCTAAAAATTCTTCGAATAAGGTATTGCGCCATGTGGTCTTATTTAGCTTTAAGCCCACAAGCACGGTTGGCGATATTCAGCAGGTGGAGCAGGCTTTTGCTGCCTTGCCCAGCCAGATTGATGAAATCATCGATTTTGAATGGGGAACCGATGTGAGCGTAGAAGGCAAAGCCCAAGGCTTTACCCATTGCTTCTTTGTGACATTTCGGGATGCTGCCGGGCGTGACGCCTATCTGCCCCATCCCGCCCATCAAGCCTTTGGTCACCTGTTACGCCCCCACCTAGAGAAGGTATTGGTGCTCGATTACTGGACACAAGGGGCACAACAGGAGACAGAGCAAGAAACACAAGCAAGAAACCAAGATAGAGAGGCGCGTTAAAAATGCCCAAGGTTGTCTTCCTGACTCATCTTGCCCCAGATACTGCCGCACTACTGACCAGCCAAGCTCCGGCTGACTATATGGTTACGACTGCGCCAGTCAAACTTCCCCCCAACGAGGAAGCTGCACTCGTCAAAGATGCCGATTTCGTTATCCTCTTTCCAGGTATTATCAGCGGCGAAGCCTTGCGCGCAGCGACACGATTGAAGCTGATCCAACTGGTCAGCGCTGGCTTTGACACGCTTGATGTAGGGCTGTGCAAAGAACTAGAGATTCCCGTTGCCAACAATGGCGGGACGAATTCGACCGATGTGGCAGAGCATACCTTGACCTTGATTTTAGCTTGGTATCGCCAGTTGGGTGCAATGGATCGCAATGTACGTACTGATGCTTGGTCTGCAATTGATTCGGGCGCAACCACCTACACCATTAATGGCAAGACAGTGGGGCTGGTCGGGTTGGGCAACATTGGGCGCAAGGTGGCGCGCTTGTTGCGTGCTTTTGGCGCAAAGGTACTCTACACCGATGCGATGCCTGTTCCTACCGAGGTTGAGGAGGAATTGGGCGTGATACGTGTGAGCATGGATGAGTTGCTCTTTCAATCCGACGTGGTCAGCCTCCATACACCGTTGAACAACCAGACGCGCGGGCTGATGGGCGCGGCGCAGTTTGCCATGATGAAACCGACAGCCTTGTTGGTCAATACCTGTCGCGGGCCGGTGGTGGATGAAGCGGCCCTCATTCAAGCATTGCAAAGCAAGCAGATTGCTGGAGCCGCACTCGATGTCTTGGCACAGGAGCCGCCCGCACCCGACAATCCACTGCTGACGATGGAAAATGTGCTGCTGACGCCCCACATCGCGGGGGTCACACGCGACACCTGGGCGCGGCGCGGTGCGTTTATCTTTGCCAATCTCCAGCGTGTATGGCAGGGTGAAGCCCCGCAAGCCGTTATCGCTTGAGCCATTCCACAAGCAAACATGTAAGGAACGATCATGTCTGCATCTGAGATCTGTTTTATGACAGCCCGCGAGTTGGCGTTGCATATTCGCCAGCACGACCTGTCAGCTGTTGAGGTCATGGAAGCACATCTGCGCCAGATTGAGCGAGTGGACCCCAAGGTGAATGCTGTGCCAACGCTTCTGCCTGAACGTGCGATGGACGGCGCTCGCGCCGCGGATGCAGCCCTGGCCTGCGGGGAGAAGGTTGGGCCGCTGCATGGCTTGCCCATCGCCCACAAAGACTTGGTGCCAACTGCTGGGATTCGTACCACGTGCGGGTCACCCATTTTTGCCGACAATATACCCGCTGAAGATGCGCTGACTGTCGAGCGACTGCGCGGTGCGGGAGCGATCACGATTGGCAAGACCAACGTGCCGGAATTTGGTGCCGGCTCACAGACCTTTAACCCTGTTTTCG
>CAMPHP010000476.1 GCA_946885925.1 uncultured Litorilinea sp. | reverse complement strand
CTTTAGAGGTACATTGCCAATACTGGGTTGTCCCGCGCTGTCAATGTCAATGACAAGCGCCGGGAGATCCACAACCAAGGCGTCGGGAGCGGCTTGGCTGGCATTGGCACCGCTGAACGCACGAGGCGCACAGCCTGCCAAAGCGATTACTGCGACAGATAGCAATGAGAGCCAACTAAGAAGTCGCCGCCTATGCATGAACAATTCCTCCTGATAAGTGGGTACGGATGAGTGAGGCAAGCAGTAAATACGCGCTCTATAGAATTATAAATTTCGCGTAGGTAATAGATACGATTGCAAAACGACTAATGAAACGATCCAAGTAGATTGCGCTGTGGATAGGCGAACAAGTGTGGGTTGAGGAAACTTGGTGGTTGGGACCACTCTGGGTAACGCATCACCAACATTCGCCGTAATCTTTTATGGGGTGGCAACGTCATCTAAAAGTTTGTTCGTGCTACCTTCCCCATCCAAGCCCATTGTACACACAGCGCAAGTGCATGTCAACTCGTTTGCAAGTATAATGCCGCCACAACTATCGTACTCTGTCATACGCACGAGTCATCCGAACTATGTCATAATGACTCTTTCTCTGAATGACTCTTTCTCTGTCAGTGTGCTGTCATCGCTCTTCTATGATGGATGACGCAAAAATTTCTAAAACGAATTGAGCAATTATGGATCAAGCTTTGCTGGGTGCTGATGCAACCCATTCGAAATCGCCCTGGTTTCGCCCCGCGACGACCCACACCCAAGAATATGACTTGGTGCTATTAATGGCAGCAGGGCAGAAGCGTTATTTGATTACGCTGCGTCGAGGCCAACATTTGCATACGCACATGGGGATCTTTGCCCATGACGACATGATTGGGAAGCCGTGGGGAACACAAGTTCTGAGTACATTGGAGCAGCCTGGGCTGGTGTTGGAGCCTGCGCTGGCCGATCTGATGACCCATATCAAACGCGGAACTCAGATCATCTATCCCAAAGATGCCGCTTATCTGGTGCAGCGGCTAAATTTACGTGCTGGATCGCAGGTTGTGGAGGCTGGCACTGGTTCGGGTGTCCTGACCACGGCATTGGCCTGGGCCGTAGCTCCGTTGGGTAGGGTCTACACCTATGAAGTACGTTCGGAGACCTATCAGTTGGCGCGGCGCAACCTGGAACGGGTAGGGCTGCTCCCTTATGTGGAGATGCACCTGGGTTCCGTTGATGAGGGCTTCAAACAGCAGGGAGTAGATGCGCTTTTTCTGGATGTGCGCACACCGTGGGAGTATCTAGACAAGGTGCGCGCTGCGCTGAAGCCTGGGGGCTTCTTTGCCAGTTTGCTGCCCACGACCAATCAAGTGAGCGATCTTCTAGCTGGACTTGACCGTAATGGCTTTGCCGATGTGGCTGTGGAGGAATTGCTGCTGCGCGCATACAAGCCTATTCCCGAACGATTGCGCCCCGATGAGAATATGGTTGGTCATACGGGCTTCTTGGTCTCTGCGCGCTGTATGCCAGGTGGCATAGATACAGAACGATGGCAGGGTAAGGAACGCCAGCGTTACCGGGCACGCAAAAAGATGGAAGCGGAGATTGCCGAGGAAGCCAACCGCCGTGCAGCGGATCAACCGGTGGAAGGGCGTAAATATCCGCGACTGCCGCTGCCCTAGCGAACCGCTCTACTGCTCTATAGATTGGTCGAGCAGCGCTCTGTAGAAGGCGATCAAATCACGGGTGAGATGGGGCCAAGCATAGCGTGTTACGAGGCGTTGGGTTCCCTGGGTGCGCAGAAGCGCATGTTGCGCCGGGTTAGCAATGGTTTCAGCGACAGCCTGGGCAAACTCAACGGGTGTGGCACTCGCTGGAACAAGGCGAGCCGCACCCCTGGCACCATAGTTTGCCTGCTCGCCTACGTCGCTGGCGACAGTGGGAAGACCATGCAGTAGCGTGGTCGCTAGTTTGACGCTACACTTGGCTTGCATAAGCGGCACAGCTTCGGCAGGGAAGATGGCGCAAGTTGAATTGGCATAAAGTGCGGGAAGATCCTCTGGTTGTACATAGCCGAGCCATTTCACCTGGGGCATTCCCTGTAGCGCCACATAGAAGGGCGTTGCCAGCCAGGGTTGGACAGGTGTGCCGCCGATGATCAATTCCAATGTGGGCATCTGCTTTTGCAGGCTTGTCCAGAACTCTGCCAACCACGCGGGTGATACTTCGATAAAGCGGGTGAAGAAGAGCACCTGCGGTGGGTGAGATGGATCTGAAGGGTGCAGCGGTTCGGCGGGTGGCGTGGTTGCGGGGATGGTCAATGGGTTGACACCATTTGGCAAATAGAGACGCGAGATGTGGGGAGCTACGGTAGCGACTTTCGTTTCCAGCCAGCGACTGGCGGCTGTGATCCCATCTGCGTGGCGAATTCCCCATTCTTCCTGCCAAGCCAAAAACTGGCCGACAAACCAGTTGTAGCGATTGACGGGCGTCCATGCCTGTTCCCAATCATCTACATCGAGAACGAGCTTGGGGGTGCTTTTGGACGTTTGCCCAAAGCGGCGACGCTGCCAAAGCCACCACTGTACCAGTCCAGCATGGGCGCGTGGTTTGACGATGTGGACAATGTCTGGTGATGCCTGGTCTATGGCGTGTACCAACCGCCGCACTGTACCCATCAGGCCGCCAGCAAGTGAAAGCTGCTGGATGGTTACGCCCCCGAGAATTTCTACCTGCCCTGCGTCTTCTGGTGAATCCCACGGCGGAACGAGGATGGTGGCGCTGTGACCGGCGGCAACCAGGGCTTGTGCCAGCGGCAGCGTGCGTGCCCAGACGGTAGCTTTATGTTTTAGACCAAAGGGGGCAACAAAGATAATGTGCAGAGACAAGGAATCACTCTGGTTTTAACGGTGTGTTTTAACGGTGTGTTTTAGCGGTGCTTTGTCAAGCACTCATAGCGGTTGAGTCGCTACTCGGTGGTAATCTGTTTGGGCCATGTTGGCAAGGTTGCTACCAACGTTTGCCAGGCTGCGTTCTCTTGTTCGCGAGGGTAGAGCAAGCTGAATTTGGCTACAAGTTGCGGTGCATACCAGCGGTAGATCACTACGAGCGCCACAGCTTGGCCGATCCATGCGTCCTCATCCACTTGAGGCAGGATAAGCGTTTTTTCCAACGCTGCACGCTGGCTTGTGCTCAAGTAAGCATTGAGGTCGCGGGTGGCAGGACGTTGGATGCCATTGAGTGCCAGCATTATTTGTAAGATTATCTGGCGCAGAAGATGGAGTTGTTCGGCAGCTAATAGAAATTGGCCGCGTGGAAGCAGATCTCCAAGCACCGCCAGTTGTGTCCAGAAGATTGTTAGCAAGAATTGCACATCGGCGGGCTGGGCTGGTTGAAGCGTGTCGGGCCAGTTTGATTCAGACCAGTTCGATTCAGACATAGTGCGATTATATCATAGCCCAGAGCACAGTCTCTCCTGACGCTTGCAGGATGGCAAGATAGGGAGCGACTTCACACGCGCGAGTCGAGCGTGGATGATACAATCAATCAATTGACTCACCATAAAGGACCCCTCAATGCGAAATAATGACCCATTTGCTGATCTGCTGAACTCACTGGAGGAGAACCTTCAACGTGAAGGTGGATGGGTGCCGCCAGAGAACCCACGCCCACGTCAACCCTCTCCCGATGGTAGTAATCCGCGACGGATTCTCTGGTTTGCGCTACCCTTGTTGCTTCTGATCCTGTTTAATCGCTTGATGGCTTTTTATACCGATCTGCTCTGGTATGAGAGCTTAGGATTGGAGCAGGTCTTTACAACGCGACTTTGGGCGCAGTTTGGATTGTTTGGTGCAGGCACCCTGTTTTTTTGGTTGTTTTTGGCTGTGAATGTGTGGATTGCGCGGCGGCTTACCCGATGGCCTTTGTTGCGAGCGGGAGGCCGGACTCCCTTTGAAGTGTTTGCCGCTGGCGCAGGATCCAATGTCTCCACCATTATTCTCGGTGCTGGAGCAATCTTGGCGATTTTCGTGGGGATGATTACCTCAAGCGAGTGGCAGCAACTCTTGGTCTACTTGAATCAACAGCCTTTTGGTGCCAGCGACCCGCTCTTTAACATGGAGGTGGGCTTCTTCG
>CAMPHP010000475.1 GCA_946885925.1 uncultured Litorilinea sp. | reverse complement strand
AGTAAGGTTCTGAATGAGGTATTGGGTGCAAATTCCCGCTATGTTTCTGAGTTTGGTGACAAGGGCGAGCTACCCATGCCACCAGCACGAAAATTTGCAATCCTCACCTGTATGGATGCACGGCTAGACCCTGCCAAATTTGCGGGGCTTGAAGAAGGCGATGCCCATGTAATCCGCAATGCGGGTGGCCGCGCCAGTGACGATGCCATCCGTTCGTTGGTCATCTCCTACAAACTATTGGGGACTCGTGAGTGGTTTGTGATCCACCACACCAACTGCGGCATGCAACTTTTCAGCGACGCCATCATGCGCGACCTCCTCGCCAATAGCCTAGAGCCTGCTGTGCTTGACGAGGAAGGATGGCAAGATGTGGGGGTAGGTCCAGGATCGACCGCTGGCGACTATGTCAATTGGCTAACTATCAATAATCTATTCGAGAGTGTTGTAGACGACGTAGACCGCATTCGTTCGCATCCCCTTGTGCCCGCATGGATACCGATCTATGGCTTTGTCTATGATGTAAAGTCGGGGCAGCTGGTCGAAGTTCCGGAGGCGATGGTAATCGGCAGGGCTAGCTGATCCTGCTCTGCAACAGGATCGACCCGAGAAGCTCCACAGAGGAAGGATTGAGAAATCAAATCCACAAAGCAAGAGGCCCCAGGTTCATCGCCCGGAGCCTCTTGCTTCTACTTAGAGGAGCCATCTGTCAAGCTAGTGCATCAGAATTGCTTCTTCAGAATTGCTTCTTAGGCATTACTAATCGCTCGCTTGTTGATACCTTTTCTGAACAAGCCACCTTCGGCAATGCCAGTCAACTTCTTGTCCGCGGCACCTTCCTCGTCCAATGTCTTCTGTAGCGTCTCCGAGGCCATATTGTAGCCCAACTCCTTAGCAAAGGTGCGTGCCACCCCATAACCTGCCATTTCGTAATGTTCGATTCGCTGGGCAGCGCCAATCAAAGCTGCGTCTTTCACATCGGGATCACCGGACATCTGGATGAATTGGTTCCCCTCTGCAATCAGCCCTTGCATCGCCATACAGGTCTCTCCGGTTGGCGATTGACCCAATTCTGTAAATATCTTATTCAGCCGCTCGACGTGGTGACGAGTCTCCTCAAGGTGCTGCTCGAAGGCACTCTTAAGCGTCTTTGAGTTTGCCGTAGACGCCATCTGGGGCAATGCCATGAGAAGCTGGTTCTCTGCACTGTAGAGATCGCGGAGTTCTTCAAAGAAAAGATCGTCCATCGTATTGAGTTCCATCGTTCCATCTCCTTTGTCTACAACTCCTCTATGTACTTCTCCTCCGTACACGAGTGAGCCGGGCTTGCTTCTTCTACCCGCACTTGTCTACTAAAAACTATAGAACGATCTCTTCTTGGCGGGTATAGATAAGGACATATCAAACTGACATAGTTAGCGATACAAGGTTCGGCTCGCGAGGAGGGCGTATTCTGGCGAGCCGCCTGACCCTGCTGTACAGCGATTGCACCACTGCCTATCCAGCGAATGCCCTTTGGTTGTTGGCTCGGCAGGGAGGCAAAGCAGTTGGATTGCTGGTGGTCAGCGCACACCTGGACTCGCCATTGTTGAAGCAGCGCCGTCGGGCCAAGTTGACCAGAGTGCTTGGGTAAAGGAAAATATAGACTAGGGAGACTAAGATAAAAGAACCGGAATAGAACGACCGGCAAGAGGGACAAGGAGAGAACAGATGACTCGGGTCTTGGTAACGGGTGCCAACGGGCATGTGGGTTCTAATCTTGTACGTGTTCTGTTGCGTCGGGGTTATGAGGTCGTCCCCTTTGTGCGGCGTACCTCGGATTTGCGAGGACTTGAGGGACTTGGCCTTGACTATGTCTATGGCGACGTGATGGATTGGAATTCTCTGCGTGGGGCGGCGGAGGGGTGTGAGGTCATGATTCACTTGGCAGCCATCTACCGTTACTGGGCCAAGGATCCAGAGGAAATTCTCCAACCCGCTTTAGTCGGTACCCGCAATGCTTTGATTGCAGCCAAAGAGGCAGGCATAAGGCGTGTGATCTATACAAGCACTGTATGGGCAGTCGGTTGGAGCCAGGACCCCTACCGGCCTCGCACGGATGCCCAGTGGAATGAAGATGCACGCAATCCCTATGCAATCGCCAAGACGCAAGCTGAGAAAGATGCGTGGCGTCTGGCCGATGAATTGGATTTGTCGCTCATCACGATCTGCCCTGGCGGTATTATTGGTCCTTATGACTACCGCATCACGCCCTCTATGGCATTGTTGCAAGGACTTGTCAACGGCACAACGCCTGTGACGAAGAGTGGGTTCAGTTTTGTCCACGTTGATGATGTAGCGGAAGTGCATTGCCGCGCAATTGAGCAGGGGGAACCGGGCCAACGCTACCTTGTGGCTGGCCCCAATGCGCTGATGCAGGAATATGGCGAGATGGTTGCCAAGCTGACCGGGGTCACGCCGTTGCAGTTAAAGGGCGGGCGCACGATGTTACAGGTTGTGGCAACCCTGGCGGAACTGGGGAGTAAGTTTACACATAGCGCGCCTTTGCTAACGCGCGCGTTAGCAAAAGAAATGGGAGAGCGCTACATGTATTATGACTGTAGCCGCACCTACAAGACATTTGGCATCTCGCCCAGAGGCCTTGAGGAGATGTTTGGCGATGGCATCCGCTGGCTGCTTTATATCAATGCGTTGAAACCTGCCATCGCCAAACGATTGGCAGATCGTTTTTTGCCTGACCTAGCCTGGGTGAGCAGGAGACAGCAGGCTGTTGTCTGACGTGTCTTCGCGTTCACCTAAAAAGTGCCTGCGCGCCGCCAGATCAATACGCGGGTGCTATCGTCAAAGGACGATTTCGCCTCTAGGGTCAGCGTATCATCTTCAAAGGTATAGCGACGGATCTGCGTGCTGCCACGATAGTCAAAGTAACTTGAACCTATGACATAGTGCCTGACGATCTGCGCCTCCTCATCCACCTCATAGCGCCCGTAGTAGGCCAGAAAACCTTGCATTGCCGTTTTCAGGGTTGATAGATCCGTGTACTCAGTGGCATGTTCATCCGTCCGCATTAACTGGACAGCCATGTTGCCCTCGCGGTCATACATCAGAATACCGGCAGCGTTCTCTCCGCGGCTGGGTCTGGTTGTACCATCCGGATAGACGCTATGCTGCGAAACAAGCAGCCACGTTCCGACAAAGGGAGCGTGCATAGGATTTCCTCTTTTTGTGTTGTTTTTGATGGTGGTTGTCAAACCTTCCTGGAAGCCGGGAACCCGCTGGGTGGCTTCGAGGAAGGTGTACTGGCTAACCTATTGGTAAGACTGGCGCGTGCCCTGTCATTCCGACGCAGGAGGAATCCCCTTGATGTGCCGACGTGTCCAGAGGGGGATTCCTCCTCGCAGACTCGTCGGAATGACAGAACAAGCAAGTATCGTGAACTCAGATCGGCTTCAGCCCTGCTTCGATCTCCCTGCGTCGCGGCTCTAGGAAGGGAGGGAGTGCCAGAGCTTCGCCAAGATGCTCCAGCGGCTCATCGGTTGCAAAGCCAGGGCCATCGGTCGCCAACTCGAACAGAATGCCGTTCGAGATGCGGAAATAGAGTGACTTGAAGTAGAAGCGATCCACTAGACCCGAGTTGCCCACACCAAGCTGCTGCAAGTGTTGCAGCCATGCCCGCTGTTCTTCGTCATCCCTGACCCGGAAGGCCACATGATGCACCCCACCGTGCCCAGGGTAGCCAGAACGTATGATACCTTGCTCAAGCACATGCAGCTCCTTGCCAGGCCCGCCACCGTCCATCGCATAAATCGTCACAGTCTGATTTGGATCGTCCAGGCTTGGCAGTGCCGTCACCCTTTCAAAGCCAAGTAGCTGCGTGAAAATCGGCTCCATTTGCGCCAACCGCGGCACAGAGATAGTGACGCCATAGAAACCTCGAATGGCATACTCCGGCGGAATCCCCGCGCCCTCCCAAGGCTCCCCCTCAAACTCTGTCCCCTGGTCATCCACCAGCGTCAGGCGTTGGCCTTCGGGGTCTTCAAAGCGCAGAATGTCACGCCCTGCGAAATTCTGAATGCCGCTGTGATACACATTGTTCTCATCAAAGCGTCGCTCCCAAT
>CAMPHP010000474.1 GCA_946885925.1 uncultured Litorilinea sp. | reverse complement strand
CCTCACCATCTGTTTCTTACGATGGAGGACGCGGCTCGGCTGGGGCCTTTTGGAGACATGCGCCCGCGATTGGTCTCGCCGGATGATGTAGCGGCATTGTGGGAAAACATGGCCTATATTGATTTGATTGCAACCGACCATGCTCCGCATACGCGCCAAGAAAAGCTGAGTAAAGAATCTGCCCCGCCACCAGGGGTTCCGGGAGTGGAGACCATGCTGCCCTTATTGCTGACAGCAGTGCATGAAGGGCGGTTGACATTGGAGGATGTGCTGGAGCGTTGTGCCCATGCCCCTCGCCGCATCTATGGCATTCCAGAGCCAGAGGATACCTATATTGAAGTGGATGTGGACGCAGAGTATACGCTATCTGATGAAGCCATGTTGACTCGTGTGGGTTGGACGCCTTTTGTGGGGAGGCGGGTAAGGGGCAAAGTAAAGCGGGTGGTCTTGCGCGGGAATGAGGTCTTTGCGGAGGGGCAGTTGCTCGCCGCACCTGGTTCCGGCAAGGTGCTATTCGGAGCAGCAGAACATGTGTGATGGAAGCCGGCGGAAGTCTCCGCCGGCTTTTTCATGTGGCCTGTATAGTCTTTCATATGAAGTTGTTGCGTGAAGCTGTTTAGGTTAAGCAGCATTTTGAGAATTGATGGCATATTGAATGCATAGCAAGCTATAGGGGGCGGAGATGGTGACAACAAGCAAGGATGTGGGCAATATGCCCGCGGATCATGTCAGTAACGGCTTTTATGGACAAGACATTCTGAGCGTGAGCCAGTTTGATAAGCAAAAATTAGAATACATCTTCGGCGTTGCCCATGAGATGCGTGTATTGGTGGAACGTTTTGGAAGTGCGGATCTACTGCGTGGCAAGATCCTGGCGAATCTGTTTTATGAACCGAGCACGCGCACTAGCTCTAGCTTTATGGCTGCTATGTTGCGCTTGGGTGGGCAAGTGATTCCCATCAACAATGTGCAGTATAGTTCAGTCACTAAGGGTGAAAGCCTGCCGGATACGATCAGGACGCTGGAGAGCTATTCGGATGTGATTGTGTTGCGCCATCCTGAAGTGGGGGCGGCGGCCACCGCAGCGCGCTATGCAGCAAAGCCGATTATCAATGCAGGTGACGGCGTGGGCGAGCATCCTACCCAGGCGCTGTTGGATTTGTTTACGATTGTTGAGGATCTGGGGAGAGTTGATAAGCTGTGCATCGCGATGGTGGGCGATTTGAAGTATGGGCGGACGGTGCACAGCTTGACCAAGCTATTGGTTAACTATGATGTGGAATTCGCCTTTGTCAACCCAGATATTCTTGCCATGCCGGAAGATGTGCTTGATGTGGTGCGGAGCCACGGCCATCAGTTTACAGTTACCGCTGATGTGACAGATGTGATTAGCGATGTTGATGTTTTATATGTGACGCGTGTGCAAAAAGAACGGTTTACGGATTTAGCGGAGTATGATCGAGTCAAAGACCAGTATGTGGTGGATGAAGCGTTGATGGAAAAAGCCAAACCCAACATGATTGTGATGCACCCGCTGCCGCGTGTCAGTGAAATTAGTTATGGCGTTGACAACGATCCACGAGCCGCCTATTTCCGCCAGATGCGTAATGGGATGTATATCCGTATGGCGCTCTTGGCGGCTGTGATGGGCAAAGCGTAACACAGAGAAGCGTAACACAGAGAATAGTGTAGTGGCGAGCGATGATTGAGCAGGGACGGCGACACAGTTTTTATTTTGGCTGGCTGTGGCACATGGTTGTGCTGCTTGGGCTTGTGTTGTCTGCAATTAGCTATGCTCCCGCAGTTTTGGCTGAGGATGATGCAACGAACAATGATGATGAAATCGTCTATCTAGACCCGAACGGCGTGATTCGCGTCTTTGATCCGTCGCCCTCGATCTCGCTTGCCCAGGTGGATTGGTCTAGCCCGGATGGTGGATGGAGCAGGCTTGCGCTGGCTGACTTCACTGGCGATGGTGACATGGAGATTGTCGCCATCAAACCAGAGGGGGAGGGCGGTCGCTTGACGATCTTTGATCCTGTGGCGCGCGATTCTGCTGACGATCAGGTGGAGGAGATAGATGGTGTGCCGTGGATCATGCTCTATGACGCAACGTTGCCACGCCCACCACGTTTGTTGGCAACTGGCGAGTTTGATGAGGCACGCACGGGGCGTGAGATTATCTACAGCTATGCACTGGCAGACAATCGGGATCGCTTTGTGGTGCTGCGGCAGACAGAAGGGGGCGGGCGAGCGTGGGAAGAGCAGCGCACCTGGGAACTGAGCGGACGCTGGACGGCGATGGCGACGGGCAATATAGATGCTGCCAACGCAATCAATCCCATTGATGAAGTGGCATTGGTGAGCCACGATCGTGGGGAGCTTAGTGTTTACCGTATTGAGCCGTCCGTTTCGCAGTACTTCGAGAACACCAACAAGAATAATCGCTGGGAGAATGTCGCTTTTGGACAATTTGTTCTTGGCGATGGTGCTGAACTGGGTGCAGTGCGTGACGCTGATTTGCCACTCGCCAGCGTGTGGATCTTTATGAACAATGGCTCGACGATGGTTGATCACTTTTCGGATCGACTGTCGCCTAGCCCAGAGGTTGTCTTTTTTGCGGATATTGGCGGAAATGGTGATGAAGAACTGGTGGTGCTGCGCCAGGTGCGCCAAGAACTTGGTCCGCGCGCGCGCCTGGTGATCCGCGACAATGGGAATGACAGCCTTTCATTTACCGAGCAGCTATTGGACGGAGATAATGAGTACCAGGGTGGAGCCGCTGGCGATGTTGATGCCGATGGTCGGGATGAGATCGTCGTGATCCGCAACAATCGCATCCGTATCTATACCGCTCCGGAAAGCTCGGCGGCATATCGCGAGATTGAACGCGGCACCAATCGCCGGATGGTGCAACTGGGGAATGTTGATGCGGCTGGACTGGGATTGACGCCACGGCTGCGTGCTTCGGAGACAGTGTTGCATGCCTCGCTTGAACCCGGTGAAGAAGAGAGCGCTGTCCAAGAGGTGACATTGGAAGATGTGGCAAGTGGCGCTAACCTATCATTTGTTGCTATTCTCCAAGATGCTGAGGGTTGGGCAACTCTCTCTCAATCGGGCAACGTTACCCCGGCTACGCTTTCGGTGACATTCAGTGCTGCGGGACTCCAGCCAGGTGAGTACACTGGGCGCATTGTGGTAGATGTGCAAGCGTCGGGTGTCGAGAACGATCCATTGGCAATTGATCTCGTGCTGACAGTAGAACCTGTGGTGACTGGCGATCCTGCGTCCGTTGACTTTGTATACTTCCCCTGTACGGAGTCACTCCCGGTGCAGAACCAGATGGTGACGTTGCAGGGGCCAGAGCAAACGAACTATACGGCTGCCATCGAGGGTGCTCCTAGCTGGGTGACCGTCGCACCAGAAGCGGGTGTGCTGCCGGCGGCTGTCAATATCAGTGTTGACCCATCGCTGCGTCCGTCAGACATCGCCCATGCTGATTTGTTGGTGACTGTAGATTTGCCCAGAGTGCCAGGCATTGTGAATCGCGTGCCGATTCATTTGATTTGCGCCAAAAATCGGGTCTATGTGCCTATGATTGCGGACTAATACGTTGCGTAAGGTATATAGACCCCGTACAGACCCCGCACTAACCTTGCTTGAAGCCACCCAGAGGGTTCTCGGCTTCAAACAAGGGATTGGCTGAACCTTTTCCACTGAGATAGTCATACTCCAATCCCAAATTAGTCAAATAGTAATCTGATAGCTGTATTTCAACGGTTGGCAGGGCCAACGCTTATGCTGCCGAGTGGCACTAGTTCTGGCAGAGAAGAGCCATCCCCAGCGTTGGCAGGATAAGGAGCTAGGGTGTCTGGTGCGTAGACGACTAGAGAGAGAAGGTAGTCACCTGGAAGCGTACCGGCACGGATGGGCAGGGCTAGCCGTTGCGTGCTGAGAGCGTTGGGGTTGATGATAACAGGGGTATCACTCTGCACTTGAAGTTGCCCTTGTGCGTCATAGAGGCGCAGGCTAAGGGCCGGGGTCTGCGCGCGTGGGGATAGGACTTCGTCTTTCCAATTGAGCGTAATATAGAGCATTTCGCCCGCAGGGAGCGACGAT
>CAMPHP010000473.1 GCA_946885925.1 uncultured Litorilinea sp. | reverse complement strand
CAACAGAGCACAAGCCAACAGAGCACAAGCCAACAGAGCACAAGCCAACAGAGCATAAGCCAACGGATGATGGGGAAGGTTCTGCACCAAACTGGAGCCAGCCAGCAGATTTGCCAGTGCAGCGCATGGTAGAGACCACACCCTCGGCACCGTCCGCACCTGCATCATCGTTACCTGCGCCTGTCACACCTGTGCCACCGATCGTGCAACGGGCGGCTGTGGATGCTGGCGATGAAACACCTGCGCCAACTTCTGTGGTTCCACCAGCGATGCCATCGGGTATGGCTAGTGAGCCACCTCTGCAACGCGTTGCCGGTGAGCCATCCTTTCATCCCATTACCCGCCATCGCGACCCGCGCATCCTGGCGCGCAAGGTTGAGCCTAGCCGCCCTGTGATACAGCCAGATTTGGCGTTGAGCCGCAATGAGGCATTGGCTGTTTTGCCCCAAGCAAGGGTGGCGAGCGCGCCATCCGTGGCTGACGTTGTGCAGCGGACACCAGTTCACACAGCGCAACGGTTGGCGGTAGAAGCACCTGTATCCAAGGTCAGCGGGCCAGCATCGATTGGCCCAGTTCCTATGACTGCCTCGCCTAGCATCCAACGCAGCCCTGATGAGACCACTGTGGCGGATCGGCCTGTGGCGGATCGATCTGTGGCGTCAGAGCGAGTACGTGTCCAATCTGTTTCGCCCCGTTCCTCTTCTGTCATACGGCGGACACCCTTGACATTGGCAAAGTTGCGAGTATCGTCAAGCCAATCCACCGTGCAGCGCGAAGAAACAGAAGAAGTTGGCCGCGACTCATTCATCGGGGCAAGCGCAGGGGATGGGATACGTGGGTCGACCGAGCCACAGAGAATGAGTGGAATCACCGTGCAGCAAAGCAAAAGCCCTGTGCTGCAAAGGAATCCGTCTACGCCGTCCAGCGAGGATGAAGGGATCGAGGACGAGTCCAGCGAACAGAATGAAACAAGACGCCAAGAAGCACCCAACCTCGACCTCATCGCACGAGCGATCGTGCCTCTGGTCAAGCGTATGTTAACCATTGAGCGTGAGCGACGAATTTACCGCTAACCTTTTGATAGAGTCGGCAGCGGTTTAGATAGGTATGGAGTATAGGAAGGTAGGACGTTATGAGTCTAGGCGGGGTTGCCAAACTAGAGATCATTCCGCTGAGGAAGAATATCACGGAAACCGACACAAGTTGGTCACTGGATAAGGATGCAAAGATAACGTGCCAATTCAATCCAGAGAGCTTATCGCTTTCTAAGTCGAATTCGTGGGCATTTCGTACCGATATGGGCGATGATGTTCCCGAAGTGACGTTTGGGGGTGGTAATTCAGGTTCGATGAACCTTGAACTGCTCTTTGATACCACAGAATCGGGCGATGATGTTCGAAAAGAGTATGTCAAGTTGCTCAAGATTGCAGTCGTCAAGCCTTCTGACAATCAAGATGGCAAAGGCTAACCGCGCCAGGTAGTCGTACAGTGGGGCACGTTTATTAGCTATGTAGCAGTGATCGAAAGCATTAGCCAAACTTTTACCTACTTTAAGGAGGATGGCACGCCGCTGCGTGCCCAACTCTCCGTAAGGCTGCGTGAAGTGTGGGATGATAAAAATCTGCCAGAGCAAAACCCTACATCGCGTACAGATGTACGGCAGACATGGGTGGTGGAAAAAGGCCAGCGTCTCGATTGGATCGCGCATCAAGTCTATGGCAATTCAGGTGCATGGCGGCATATTGCCGAAAGCAATAGCCTGCTCAATCCTGCGATGCTTCGTCCTGGGCAGATTCTGAAGATTGTCCCGCTGGAATAGACTTCTCGCTGTAGGAGAAGAACTGTCGGAGAAAAGTAAGCACCCATGTCAGATACATTACAGGCAAGTATTGCCGTTACTATCATTAAAATAGATGGGACTCCTGTCCACAACATCGAGCATGATCTCGAAGAAATTGTGGTGGATACCACCTATAACCTTCCGGCGATGGCAACCATTCGTCTGCACGACAAACAGTTAAAATGGGTTGACAACAGCCTGTTCAACCTTGGCAAGAAACTCTCCATTGCGCTTGGTGCTCCTAAAGCGATTAACAGCGTGACCCCTGCAGAGGTTTTTGCGGGTGAAATTGTCGCGATAGAACCCCACTTTAGCGGGCTCGGTCAGCATACGTTAACCATACGCGCTTATGACAAGTCTCACCGGCTGCACTTAGGGACTAAATCACGCACATTCCTCGATATGTCGGATTCTGACATTATCAAAAAAATCGCAGGAGAAGTTGGGTTGCGTGTGAGTGTGGAAGCGACCCCGGTGAAATACAAGTATATTCTGCAGAACAATCAGACCGATATGGAGTTCATGGCCGAGCGAGCGCGGCGTATCGGTTTCCACCTCTCTGTCCAGGGCGACTCGATTAAGTTTTTTAGCACCAACAATCCGCCTGAAGGCCCTGAATTATCAATCGGCGACGATCTGCGCGACTTCAGCGTGCGTATGTCCGCTGCACGCCAATCCACCAAGTTTGTGGTGCGAGGGTGGGATTTTGTTAAGAAGGAAGCCATCGTTGGGCAATCAAACGCGGTCAACGCATGGCACCAAAATGGAGAAAGCAAAACGGGCGGTGCAGCTAGTCAATCTGCCTTCTCGATGCAATCGCAAGTAGACATTCTGGACATGGTTCCACATACGCAAAATGAGGCCGAAAAGATTGCTGCGGCTGCGGCAACTGACCAAGAAGCACACTTCTTTGAGGCCGATGGTGTTGCCTATGGAAATCCCAAAATCATCGCCGGGATCAAAATAAACTTAACAGGTATAGGCAAGCGTTACAGTGGCAAATATTTTGTAACATCAGCAACCCATATCTATAACGCTGCTGGCTATGATGTTCACTTCACCGTCTCTGGGCGCTATCCGCAGACATTCAACCAATTGCTCCATTCAGGCAAGGGTGGGGCGAACCAGCGTGGTTTGGTGGAAGGGGTCGTGGTTGGGATTGTCACCAATGTGCAAGATCCAGATAACTATGGCCGCGTCAAGGTGAAGTTTCCCTGGATGCAAAATGGAGCCACCGAGATCGAAAGCTACTGGGCGCGCATTGCTATGCCATCGGCGGGTAAGGAGCGCGGCTTCTATTTCTTGCCCGAAGTTAATGATGAAGTATTAATCGCTTTTGAGCATGGCGATCCGAGCACACCCTATATTGTGGGCGCGCTCTGGAATGGTAAGGATGCCCCGCCTGAGACCAATGCCGATGCACATAAGAATGGAAAAACTGTGCACCGGATCATTGCCTCGCGCCTCAATCATAAGATCGTCTTTGACGATTCCGATGACAAACCTTCGATCTTGATCATGGATAAAACAGGGAAGCAATCTGTTCTGATCGATTCAAATAAGAACAGTATTACGATTGAGGCCGCTGGCAATATGCTGATTGATGCCAAAGGCAACATTGACATAAAGTCTGGTGGCAATATCAATATCTCGGCAACAGGAAATATTAAGGCCGAGGGCGTAAATGTAGATGTGAATGCAAAAGGTAATGCCAAAGTGGAAGCGACGGGTATGTTGAATTTGAAGGGAACAGGTAGCGCCACGCTAGAAAGCCCAGCCGCGACCAATATTAAGGGTTCGGTTCTCAATGCCGAGGCAAGCGGCCCGGCAGTGGTTAAGGGCAACCCGATTATGCTCAACTAGTGAGAAAGGAAATAGATTATGCCAGGACGACCTGCTGCTCGGATGGGAGATACCTGTGCTCATGGTGGAGCGATTACCAGCGGCTTCCCGATGGTACTAATCGGTGGTCAGCCTGCCGCACGCATGGGGGATGCACACACCTGTCCCATGTTCGATGGCCCAAAGCCCCATGTCGGTGGCCCGATCACTGTGGGGAGCCCGACAGTCTTGATCGGTAAACAACCCGCGGCGCGCATGGGGGATGCAGCGGCTTGTGCAGGACCCCCTGATGCGATTGTAGTTGGCTGCCCAACGGTCTTAATTGGTTAGTTGGATTTATTCGTTTGTAGGTATTTGTTGAAAAGAGGGAATGGATTGTGGTTTCGCCACTGATGAATCGCGATAAGGAGTTCATTGGTCAAGGGTTAGCATTCCCCCTGCAAG
>CAMPHP010000472.1 GCA_946885925.1 uncultured Litorilinea sp. | reverse complement strand
GGGCTGGGCTTGAGCATCAGCAAACGCTTTGTGGAATTGCATCATGGCAAGATTTGGTTGGAGAGTCGATTGGGCCAAGGCACCACAGTTTATGTCTCCCTACCTTGGGAAGAAAAGCCACTCGATTATCCATCTAATGCGGCGCGCTGGGTGAATCGCTATAACCAGTACGAGCCTAGAACTCGGCAATCCAAGGCTCCTGTATTGACTCCTCCCCCTCGCCTTATCGTCTTAGAATCTGAAAACACATTGACGCGGCTTCTTACCCGCTATTACGAGGGGGCAGAGGTCGTTGCGTTGCAGACTTTTGAGGATGCCTGTTTCGAGTTGAGACATTCACCGGCTCAAGTACTTATTGTCAACGACGCAGATGCCCAAAATGCCTCCCTGCTTGCAGAGTATGCCGCCGCACTGCCCTATGGCACGCCGGTGATTGCTTGTTGGATGCCCGGAGCAGAGCAAGTCGCCAGGCAACTAGGGGTGTTGCGTTATCTGATTAAGCCAGTTACACGCGCAGCACTGCTCTCGGCTTTGGCCGAATTGGGCAACACGGTTAAGACAATCCTTGTGGTTGACGCCGACGCCGACGCGTTACAGTTCTTCGCCAGAATATTACTTTCCGCCGGTCGTGGTTATCGGGTTTTGCGAGCGTCGGACGGGCAACATGCGTTGGCGCTGCTGCGCGAGCGACAGCCTGATCTTTTGTTGCTGGATCTGATTATGCAAGGGATGGATGGTTTTACGGTTTTACAGAAGAAAAGTCAGGAGAAAGAGATCTGCGATATTCCAGTCATCGTGATTTCGGCATCACCCCCTCTGGAAGAACCAATCATAACGAACTTCCTGACCACGACTCGTAGCAGAGGGATTTCCTTCCACGATTTAATCACATTTATTCATGCTTTCAGTGATCTTTCGCCTCGTTCTGAACCATATTCTGAACCATATTCTGAGCCGTGTTCTAAGCCATATTCTGGGCCATCTGTTGATCCAACACAGAAAGAAACTGTGCCCGGCTGACCGGCTTCTGGATAAAGCCATCTGCACCCACTGAGAGCGCTAGTTCCTTTTGCGGTAGAATTGTGCAGATAATCAATGGGATACTTGCGGTGAGTGGGGTTTGTTGCAGATGCGCTAAGAGTTCCCATCCATCGATTTCGGGCATCATTACATCCATCACAATAATTTGGGGAGAATTCTCCTTCGCTAATAGGAGTGCTTCACGTGGATCCTGTGTACCGATCAGGCGATAACGACTGCCTGATGTATATCGCTGAAGCAAATGAAGCGCGTCCACATTGTCATCGATCACCAGCACCGGCACACATGCCAAAGCTGGTAGCGTCATCGTTGCTTCAAAGCCAGGTGTGTTGGATGGGAGAACAAGGCTCCCTCCCCAGGTGTCCACCAGACGATGGGCAATTTCCAGGCCGATTGCATCATCCTCACTGAAAGTGGCTTTTGCACTAGGATGAGCGGGAACCCCATTGATGCAAAAAATAGTCTCCGTTTGAGATGATTGGACAAACATATTGACTTGCCCACCGGCAGAACGGCGAATGGCAATGGTGAGCAGGCTGATCAAGACCTGCCTTAGAGCAGTCGGATGGGCCGCCAGATCAGGCAGCGATTCGGGTAGATTGACATGCAAAGAGATCTGGTAATGCTCTGCCAAATTCCGCGTTAATTCCACAACAGACGATAAAGCTTGATAGAAATTGACAGGGTCTTTGGGGGATAATTCTTTTACCCAGGACAACTCTCTATCAATGACCTCACTCGAATTTTGGGTCTGTTGCAGAGGTGGATGCTCATCTGCCTGTTGATCCAAGTTAAGATGTTGCCACAGATAATCGACCAATGCCTTGATCGCAGAGTGTTGTTCCCGGCGCAAATGACGCGTGCTCAAGCCGATCTGGTCGGCGACTTCCTGTTTGCTAAATTGCTGTACGTAGCTATAGAAAAGAATGTCATAGATACGCCATGCCCGCGAGTTGGAGGAAATATTTGAGCGTGGCTTGAGTGCCTCAATCGCCTCGATTAACTTGTCGCGTACGGCAGATGGCGTGTCTGTTTTGTCTGCCACAGCGAGGAGATCGGCAAGGGGCGTAGTACGCAGGTGATTTGGATCATATAGACCCTGAAGCGTTTTGTATAAGTTGCTCTGCAACTGTTCTTTTGTGATCATGGCCGCGTTATGACCTCCTTATGTCCAAAAGTCGTCCGCTTTGCCATTACAGAACCTAGTTCCTTTGCTAAGATACTGTCTACACGTTTGATTAAATCTACAGGTTTGATTAACAGATTTGATTCAGTAGCAAGTAATGGTGTTTTACCCCCTCACCCCGCATTGAGCCACAGTCAAGTAGTACAGTCAAGTCGCTTTTTTCTAGTGGGCCACCCGTGACAAACCATACCCTTTGAGGAGGTGTCAAATGGAAGAGAAAAAGCTAACGCGCCGTGATTTCTTGCGAATGTCCACACTTGCTACAATGGGAATCGCCACAATGGGGGGCGTGGTCGCTTGCGCGCCTGCGACAATGCCCCAGGCGAACCAGACACAAGCTGCTCCCCAAGCAGACAGTTCCGCACCGTCCAGCGACAAGATCCAAATAGAATGGTGGCCGGGATGGCCGGGGCCGTATATGGTCGATATTGGTAATCTGTTCATGGACAGAAATCCCAATGTTGAGCTAAATGTGGTTTCGGTCTATCCGGAAATGCAACAAGTCTTAACGTCTATCGCTGGGGGAACGCCGCCTGATATTATTGCGGATGTCCCCTATATGGAACTGATCAGCCGCGGCGTATGCCAACCCCTCGATGATTTTATCGAAGCCAGCGATGAAGTATCGATTGACGATGGCGACATTCGTCAAGACCATTGGGAGGTTTTCTCCTGGGAAGGCAGTCACTATGGTGTACCGGCAGTGGATACAGCCGGGCGCGGTGGAATGAGTTTCAACCTGAATCTAATTGAAGAGGCTGGACTTGATCCCGAGAATTTGCCACAGACCTGGGAAGAGGTTTTTGCATGGCATCAGCAGATAACGACCTATGACGACGCTGGTAATATTGCCATCCTCGGCATGAACCCCATTGCAGAACGAGCTGGTGCTGCAACGGATGGCGATCCCTGGCTGTGGCCGGAAATGTGGGGCTTTCACTATATTTCGGAGACCTTGGAATACCAGGTGGATCGCCCCGAAACCGTCGAGTTTTTCCAGGTCATCCTCAATTTCTTTGACGAAGTCGGTGTTGAAAAGATGGAGGGGCTGAGCGCCGCCATGGAAGGTATTTCGCGCGGTGCTTTTGGGGTGGGCAAGCAAGCCATGCAAATCACCTATCCTTCAGGACCGGCTGGTGTATTCCGCTCTAACCCGGACCATACCTACAAATTCACCTGGGTTCCTGTCCCGGAAAGCAGACGAGGCACGAAGGTGCAGACCCTCAGCGGGCACGCTAGTATTCTGATGAGTGGGAAGCCAAATCCGGAGACAGCATTTGATCTGGCGGTCTTTCTGACCCAAGCTGAAGCGTGCGATATTCTCTTTAAGGAAGTGGGCTGGTTGGGGCCACGCAAGTCCTGGCAAGAGACAGTGGACCTCAGCGAGTACCCGCCGGAGGTGCAGGAGAATATCCTCTTCTTCACGCGCTCCCTGGATGAAGCTGACGAATTATGGTTTGAAAAGGATCCGATTGAAGGGATTTCCGCCACGCAATGGGTGACTGCGCGCGAGGACGTTATTTATCATAAGCTGACCCCAGATGAAGCTGCCCAGCGGATGCAGGAGACATTGACGAAGGAACTCGCCGACGCCCTAGAATCTCGCTAGTCGCTATTGTTAGAAGAATTGTGTTAGCAGGATTGCCGGATTGGTGCATTAAATCCGTTGTAATCCTCTCCAAGAGCAACCACGCCAAGCGGGACAATCCGATCTGCTTGTTCCACTTGGCGTGGTTTCATCCCAAGTTGCTTGGCTCACCAAGAGCAGGGAGAAATATAAGCTGTGTTCAACATTAGCCGCAATGAGTCTCGCAGGATCGGCAAGGGGTTGTTCTTTATTTCCCCTTGGATTGTCGGATTCTTGGCGTTTATCGTCTATCCTCTGCTTGCCTCGATCTATTACAGTC
>CAMPHP010000471.1 GCA_946885925.1 uncultured Litorilinea sp. | reverse complement strand
GCTCTTATCATGGTAGCAGGCATAACCCCTGCTCGTGCCAGCCTAGTTGACCCTGTTTTTGTAGACGGTAATCCGACCTGCGGCGAGTTGGCTCCCGGAACCACCGAACTGAAAGTGGAGCCTGTGAGTGATGGTACCTTCAGCGATGGAGTGCTGACGGTAACAATTGATGTACGTGATACACCCGAGGGTCAAGTACTTGACTTCACCTCAAACCTTGCACTCGATTCAGTCTTTGTCAAAGGAGGATCCGGCGGCAATCTCTATTCATACAACCCTGAGGTGAGCGCCGATACAGGATTGCATGCTCCAGTGAATCCGTCTAACAACCTGTACTTTGGCTTAAGCCACGTTTCGTTCTGCTACGACATTGAACCACCGACTAACACGCCAACCAACACATCAACCAACACACCGACAGATACGCCAACTAACACGCCAACCAATACACCAACTAATACACCGACAGACACGCCGACCAACACGCCTATACCACCAACCAATACGCCTACGGACACGCCGACCAACACGCCTACACCGACCAACACGCCTACAGCGACAGACACGCCAACTAATACACCAACTAACACACCGACAGACACGCCTACAGCAACTAACACACCGACAGACACACCGACAGCAACCAACACACCAACCGATACGCCAACCAACACGCCTACACCGACCAATACACCCATCGCCAACCAGGGCTGTACGCCTGGATTCTGGAAGAATCATCCCGCGCCATGGACGGTGACAGGCTACGCCCAGAATCAAACGCTAGAGAGTGTATTTGACGTGCCAGACACATTGGGGCTGGACAACAATACACTGCTCGATGCATTGAACTACGGTGGCGGCTCTGGGGTAACAGGTGGTGCGAGAATCTTGCTGCGAGCTGCTGTCGCAGCACTCCTCAATGCTGCCCACCCAGATATCGACTATCCGCGGACAACGGCAGAGATCATCGCTGATGTCAATGCTGCGCTTGCCAGTGGAAGCCGGAGTACAATGTTGGAACTGGCTTCAGAGTTGGATGCGGACAACAACCTAGGGTGTCCAATTAATGGGCAAACCGCCAGGGGGGACGCATCTTCAGCCGCATCGCAGGCTGCTCTCAAGCCTTCCCAATTTATTCCGATGCTAGTTCGGTAACCACTGTATAACGATATAGTCTAGATCCTGAGTAGGTGCCGCCAGTGATAGCTGACCAGCTATCACTGGCGGTTTGTATGCTCGCCCGGATGGTATCGGTGTAAGGGTATCGCAACATTCTTGGAAGGATTACCCTGGCAATTTGGGCTTTTCGGCAGGCGCTTTCACACGGTCGGGTGACAATTGTTTGTCGGCCTTGGCCGCGACCTCACTATTATGCTCACGACTATCATGCTCACGACTGTCATGCTCATGATTGCGCACGGGTTGGCGCTCGTCTGTTGGTTTACTCTCTGTTGTTGGCTTGTCCGGCTGGGTATGACCGTTCTGTTGCGATTCTGCTGCTTGCGCGGCCAACAATTCATCAAGCGGATTGGGGGATGCGGTACGTAGATGTAGATCCTGTTGGGGGATAGGAATTTCAATCCCGTGTTTGGTGAACTCGCGATAGATCATAAAATGCAGGTCACTCAAAATTTGGCCTGCACGAGAGCCATCGCCAATCGAGACTGCGATCTCGAAGTCGAGGCTGAAGGCCCCGAAGCCAATAAAGAAGACTGCTGGGGCCGGGTCTTTTAGAACAAGGCCATGACTTTCGATCACACCTTGCAAGATATCGCGCACTTTGATTGGGTCACTCTCATAACTCACCCCAACAGTGAGTGTCTTGCGGGTAATCTGGTTCATGTTTGTATAGGCGGCAACTGTGGAGGTCAGTAGCGTCTTGTTGGGTACGTAAATATCAACATTATCGGCTGTGCGTAAAACGGCTGAGCGCATACGCATTTGGCTGACCTTGCCCCGTTGTCCACCCACTTCGATGATGTCACCAGGACGTAGGGTCTGCTCAAAAAGCAAGAGGATACCACTGATGAAGTTGGCAACCAGATCTTGCAAGCCAAAGCCGATCCCCACCGACAAACCACCACCAATAATGGCAAAGGCCGATAGATCGACACCGAGCGTACTCACTGCAAGAAGCGCACCCATGCCAACAATGGCGTAGCGGGTGATGATTAAGACCGTATTGGCAACGCCTGTATTGGTTTGCGTGTGTGGCAGCACAAAATTGCGTAACAGTTCATCTGTAATCCACGTCACCGCCAGCGTCGCATAGATTACGAGTGCCGCAGTCACGACTGTTCTCAAGGTGAGGGGGGTCTCTGCGATCCGGAACAACTCTAGGCTAAAGATGGGGAAGGTACCTTCCAGCCCTGTGCTGATAATCAGCCCCACTAATATGATGAAAATTGGCGTGACAAAGCGACGATGATAGGTCTTGGCGCGCTCTAGTTCAAGGGTACCAAAGAGGACGGCTCCGACTAAGCGATAGATTGCCACGAGCCAGAAGATGCCTGCCAGCCTTTCTAACAGCCCCAGCGGCCAACCCTGTGACGCAAAGTAGCCGATAGTTAGTTCGCTGGAGATAATCCCCACAATGGGAAAGAGTAGGAGTTGAGCACCGCGCAGCCAACGCAAAAGGCGTGTGCGCCAGACATCTGCCGGAAGTTCCATCTTTTTGCGGCGATTTCTGATGGCATTCTGCTGTGCGATGAGCTTGTTGAGCAGCGCACCTAAGGGCGCAGGCAGCAGCCATGAGAGCAGGAAGATGATTACAAAAGCCAACATCTGGTTTTGAATCACAGGCCGTTCGAGCAACAGCAGGATCGTATCGAGTTGATCGAGCACCGCCTGAAGGCGTGGATCGTTCATGGATTACTCCTTATAGCTCCCTGTTTATGGCTCACTGTTGCCCGGTCGTCTAGCAGGCGAAGCTTGCGTTGGCGTGGTTATCGTCTCGTCCGCTGGCTCAGCTTCAGGTGTCTCGGCTTCAGGTGTCTCGACTTCAGGTGTCACAGTGGCTGGTAACGCATCACCTTCTCGCTCAACTGGTTCGCTTTCAATAGGTTCGTCCTCAACTGGCGGCGAAGGAGTAGGGGTTGGCTCGGCCACAACGATCCCGTTGGCAAGATTAATGGCCTGGGTGAGTTCAGCCACTACGGCAATAGGATCAAGCCCTTCCTCTAGCACATCCACATAGGCGGCTTGACCGAGTTCGACCAATGGTTGCCAGTGGGGGGTATTGGGTTGGAGAAAGCCTGCTTGAGCTTGTTCGACAAAGACAGCAAAGGCGCGATCTTCGGCTGTGCTAACCGTGACGTTGGCTGCTGTCTTATTGGCTTCATTCATCAGGAGTGTTTGGCTTTGCAAATCGGTGGCAAAGCGCATGAACTCCAATGCCAGATTGCGCGATGCCTCGGTTGTCCCCTCGCGCAGCACAAAGCCTTCTGCTTGTACAAGTGGTTGCGCCGGGCCAGCCGGGCCGCTGGGCAAGAGTGCTACGCCTAAATTCTCGCCTAGTGCATCTATCAGCAACGGCAGCTCATCCGAGCCAGCTATATAATAGGCCGATGTGCCATTGAGGAAGCGGTTACGTAGATCTTCTTCATCGTTGCTAAGGGCAATACTATAGAGATCGCGCGAGTCGCGTAGCCAGGTTAACCAATCGGCCATGCCCCCTTGATCGAGGGTCGCCGCACCATTTGCGTCAATAAGCTTGCCGCCAAAGAGACTAATTCCCCAGATGGAATGCTCAAAGCGTGTGTCTAGGGTAATGGGTATCCCTGATGTTGCCTGGGCGCGCAGATCATCCAACGTTTGCGCTGGCATTGCGACCATCTGGCGGTTGTAATAGAGCGCATCCACATCCAGGCCAAAGGGCAGTCCATAGAGATTGCCTTGGAACCGCATAGCCTCTATACCGAGTGGAGAAAAACGCTGAAGCATGTCGGGGGATATGAGCGTATTTAGATTCATCACTCGTGCTTCGGGTGCCGCCAGTTGGGCGAGTTCGGCCTGCGAGACCAGCGCCAAAGTCGAATGCAGGCTATTGCTCTCGCCAGTGCTCCTCGCAGCGGTGAAGCGAGTTAGAAGCTCATTCGGACTTACGGCTGCGGTTTCGACGATGACGAGCGGGCAG
>CAMPHP010000470.1 GCA_946885925.1 uncultured Litorilinea sp. | reverse complement strand
CTGCAGGGATGACTGAAGAAGCGACTGAAGAAGCGACTGAGGAGCCGACTCAAGAAGTAACGCAGGAAAGTGGTGAAGATGTGGGCCTAGCGAATACGCGATGGACACTCGAATCACTTGGCCCCGTAGATGAGCAAATGCCCGTAGTCGGGGAGAACCCAGTCACACTGGAATTTATAGATGAGAGTCAAATTGCTGGCTCTGGCGGCTGTAACTCCTACAGTGGCTACTATCAGATACAGGACGGCCAACTTGTGATTGGGCAGATTATCAGCACGCTCATGGCCTGTGTCGATGAAGACGCCATGGCGCAGGAGACAGAGTTCTTTGACGCGCTCCAATCCGCTGGTGAGTTTGAGCTTACAGAAGATCGTCTGACAATCTATTATGAATACGTTCCCGACGAGGCGAATCCTACTCTGACGGAACGGGGCGCGCTCAACTTTGTCCCAACAGCCACATCTGCCACCGCGGAACCCGGTACAGAGGATGAAACTCCCACTGATGAGCCGGGAACGCCCGCACCAGAAGCCAAGACAACTCCTTCAACCCCATCAGCATCCACACAAGGATCTGCTGGTGAATCCCAAACCTTTGCTTGGCATTGTTTTAGCTGTGGCGGCAACCAGATCTGGGTTTTTGAAGATGGACAAGAGACACAAGTAGAAATCCCGGTTGAACTCGGCGTTTACTACGGTTATGCCCCAGCCACACATCGGATCCTCTATGGCAGCCGCTTTCCCACAAGCGGCGCAGGACCAGGACAACTCTCTGTGACTGACTTGTGGATGATGGATTTAACAAGCCAGCAGCCTGAAGCGATCTTCGAAGAAGAGGTTATCGTTGAAGCAGAGTGGACGCCCAGTGGTGAGCAGCTCGTCTACGTACTTGCCACAGACCAGACTTACGAGTTGCGCTGGCGCGATCTGGCTGGTGAGGATCGGCTTTTGGCAAGCGATGTAGCCTTTACCTTTAGTGTTTCGCCTAATGGCGAACTAGTCGCCTTTACTCGTGAAAGCAACTACAACATAGACGGAGAGCCTGGGCTCTATGTCGTTGACATTGCAAGCGGCGAAGAACGAATGCTTGCAGACACAGATCGTGCTGGAGCCGGTAGTATCGAGGATAAACCAATATGGTCACCTTCCAGCGACCATATTCTTCTCGCCACCAATGGGATGGCGGAAAATCCAGGCATGGTGAGTGCTGCCGCAGATGACAGCAACACCGCTATGCTTTCATTTGATCCTTCACTTGCTGGCGAGGATTGGTACGAGACGGAGCCATACAACGGGATTTGGGTAGAAAAGAACGAAGTGATCGGCACAGCAATGTTAAGTGGGCCGGAGAGGGCGATGGGGGGCGAGCCATCCGTAGTCCTTTATGAATTGAACGATGCCCTAGATACTGTTGTGGATGGCACTGTCATTTCCGAGGGGCAATTAGTTGGCTGGGATGTTCCGGGGAATTCCGTCTGGGTGCAAGTGGGAGCCGAGATGCAGAGTGTCCCACTACCAACACTTTGAGGCCAACACTTTGAGGCCAACACTTTGAGCGGCATGGTAGCAATGCCTGCAACTGTATGGGCGCGTATCAAAGCCTTTGCGCTTGACTACATTGTGATCGCTGGCTATCTCATCCTCGTGATAGCACTGGGTGTCTGGATGAACTACGCAGGACACCTTTTCATCCAGACACTCTTTATGGATCGAGTCACTGGACAGTTCGTCAGTTTCTTGCTAGTGACGCTGCCAGTTACCCTTTACTTTGCACTCTCCGAAGCTTCCCCCTGGCAAGCCACTTGGGGCAAGCGCAAAATCGGCTTGCGGGTCACGGACAAGAATGGTGCGCGCCTAAGCATTCCGCATTCATTGGTCCGCACCCTACTCAAGTTCATTCCCTGGGAGCTATCTCACACCCTGATCTGGCAACTTCAGTTTGCGCCGCAAGAATCATCACCCATGATCAGCGCTGGCTTTCTACTTGTCTGGATTTTAGTTGGCGCGAATCTTCTAAGCGCGCTGTTGAGCAAGACGCATCAAACACTCTACGACCGGCTAGCAGGAACCTATGTAGTGGTTGGCTAGATGCGCGTCCCTAGGCTTCCTCCAAAGTATTGTCGGGGAGGCGTGTTACCATCACCTTATCCACCCGCCGCCCGTCCATATCCATCACCTCCACACTCAGCCCACCCCAGTTGAAATGATCACCCGGTTGCGGCACTTGGCCCAAGTAAGCCATAACAAAACCACCGACTGTCTGATAATAACCTTCGCTGGATTCAGGCAATTCCGGAATATCAAAGAGTTCCTGAAATTCTTCAATTGGATACATGCCATCAATCAACCACGAACCATCCTCGCGCTGAACGGCACCCTCCATCTCCTCATCATCTGGCTCCGGGATATCACCTACAAGCGAGGAGAGAATATCACCACTGGTGACAAGCCCCTCCACGCCGCCGTATTCGTCGATTACAATTGCCAATTGGCTGTGGGTCTGCTTAAATCGCTCCACAACCGTTAGGGCAGGTGTGCTTTCAGGCACAAAAACGGCTGGGCGTAGAATCGCACGTAAATCCAATGGCTCACCGGCAAGACTCTGTGCCAACAAGTCCTTTGCCAGAACCACGCCCAGAACTTTATCCAACTGACCGTCCGCTACTGGGAAACGGGAGTGCCCACTTTCGATCACTTGCTCGCGGATCGTTTCGGGAGAAGCGTTTATGTCGAGCCAAACAATCTCTGTACGGGGGATCAGCAAGGCCCCTACCCTGCGGTCGGCCAAACGGAATACCTGTTCGACAATCTCCTCTTCCATTGGCTCAAAAACGCCTTGGGCCGTCGCTTGCCCCAACAATAGTCGCACCTCTTCTTCTGTGATATCTGGCTCCGATGCGGGTTGTACGTGTAGCAGTTTCAACACAAACTCTGTGGAGGCATTGAGGATGCGCACAAGCGGACTTGTAATTCTGGCTAGGGTCATCATTGGTCCAGCCATGTGTGCGGCTAAACCTTCGGCATTGCGCAAAGCCAACTGCTTGGGAACGAGTTCACCAATCACCAACGAGAGGTAGGTGATTGGAATGACAACAATCGCAACGGAGATCGGTTCAGCATAATTGTCAAGCACCGGTACATTTGCCAGGTGTGCTCCTACCCAGCGCGCAATCGTGGCACCACCAAAAGCACCTGTCAAGATGCCCACCAGCGTAATGCCGACTTGTACCGTAGAGAGAAACTGGCCCGGCGAAGCCGCTAACTCTAATGCCTTGGCTGCACCTACATTGCCGCTCTCAGCCATATGCTGCAACCGCGGTTTACGCGCTGAAACCACCGCTAGCTCTGACATGGAAAGAATGCCATTAAATACGATGAGGAGTAAAATGATGATGAGTTCGAATGTTATTGATCCCATTGTCAATTATTCTTTTGATCAGCCTCTCCTACAAGGCGGAGAAAATAGTGCGAGGAAAAGTAAAAAATAAAGAAAAAACATGGACACAGGGACTACTTTGAGTAGTCCCAATAAGCAACCTGAGCAAAAAGCCTCCAAAGAAAAGACCATCCACTCTGACGTATCTCTAGCATAGCACACTCCGTCCTCAAAAGTGTGAGCATGCTACTACTTCTCAAAGCTGTACCTTACAAAGCAGAGCACAAAGCAGAGCCTCGTTACATTTTTGCTGTCCTGCTAGTGCTAGGGGTTTTTGCCTTATCATCTCTTGACGTCACCTCTTGATGTCACCTCTTGACAATAACCCGGCACCATGCTAGATTAGCAACTATTATCAGATAAACTGCGTTGATGGAGACGAGTAGACGCAGGCAAGGTCTTCAGCGAGCCTGGGAAGGTGGAAGCCAGGTAGTCCTGCTGTGTCGAATATCCCTCCGGAGCTGCGGTCCCAACGAGCGCTTGACCTAGCACAGCGCTCTAGTAGACACCGCCGAGGTCGTGACCCGTTATTGTCACTGTTGACTCAGCACGCGTTATGCTGGCTCGACAACAAGGTGCTCGCACTGGCTGTTCCAGTGGAGAACCGGGGTGGTACCGCGGACTATTTGAGCCCGTCCCCGTTGTGGGGGACGGGCTTTTTGCTGTTCTGCATGACGCTGGCCTTCAACGTCGGTGGCCACATCCTG
>CAMPHP010000469.1 GCA_946885925.1 uncultured Litorilinea sp. | reverse complement strand
ATAATATCCCACCCAGCACACTCTATTTCGACCAGTTTGAGTGTGCCGATGGCACCCCCGGCAACCAGATCAAGCACCTTTCGGCTATGATCTGCCACAAGCAACCCGTGGGGTACACCCATCGGCACTTGGGCCTGTCGAATGGCTGCTATGACACCAGCCCCTGCCGCATAGGTATCACCTAACGGCTTCTCGACAACGATGCCTTTCAGTCCATAAGCGAGAGCGTCCTCAGTGATGGATAGATGCGAGGGCGGCCATGTTGAAACACAGACCACATCTAGCTCACACGCGTCCAGCAGCGCCCGGTGATCGGCAAAGGTTTGAATTTCAGGGAACTCCGCTTCTGCCACAGCCCTAGCTTCGGCGCGCATATCGGCAATCGCAACCAACTCGTAACGCGACGAGGCAGCCGCCCCCTTCATACTGAGCTTACCGCCAGAGCCTGCGCCAATCACCGCAACGCGATAAACACGGCTGCTCATCTACTGGCTCACCCGTGCATACTTGTGCAGTTGCCCATCAGTCTGCACTTCGCCCACATAGAGATCGCCGCGCGAATCGGCCCAGATACCGTGGGGACACGCACGGAACTCACCAGGCTTCTCGCTGGGCTTCCGTCCCCCCCACTGTGCCAGTAGCTTCTGGTCAAAATCATAGATGCTGACCTGCTGATCCAACTCAGCGATATAGACCACATCTTCATGCTCATCAAAGTAAATCGTATCAGGATGGGCCAGCCCGGTCCACTCGTCCAGGAAGTTGCCTTCCAGATCAAAGCGCTCGATACGGTTATTCTCCCGATCACAGACCCACACCCGATCATGCCGGTCAACGCGCACACAGTGAGACAGTCCAAACTGGCTTGGCCCACTCCCCCAACTGCCCCACGACTTAATCAACTGCCCATCAGCACTGTACTTATGGACACGCGCATTGCCATATCCATCCGACACAAACAGCTCGCCGGTAGAGGCGATTCCGACATCCGTAGGCAGCCGGAATGGGTCGCCGTCGTTTGCGCCCTCTTTTCCCGGCGTGCCCAGCGTCATCACCAATTCGCCATTGCGGTTGAACTTGTAGACACAATGGGTATTGCGTTCAGTGCAAAAGACATTGTCTCCACCATCAATATAGATTCCATGTGCATCCTGCAATATCCCCGCACCCCATTCCTCCAGGAAGTTACCTTCTCGATCAAAAATGACAAGAGGGTGTTCGCTGCGTGAGTAGACAAAAACACGATCCTGCGAATCCACTGCGACTGCCGGAATCCAACCAAAACGCCAACCGTCGGGCAATTTGGCCCAATTCTCAACAACTTCGTAAGTATATTTCCCTGCTCCAAAGCGCATCTTCCGTCTCCTTTGATTCCTTGACTAGGTGCTTTTTAAGCGAGGTAGTTCTTGACTACAGTGCAGAGGGTTAATCACGCCGCCAGATCGCGGAAATCTCATCCCGCGGCTGCCAGCCCAAGATGCGCTTGGCCTTTTCGTTGGTAAAGCGACCATGGGGCATATCTTGAAAGATAAAGAATGTCTCAAAGCGTGAAGGGAGCTTTTCAAACGGGATCTCTAATCCATAGGGGAAGATTTCGCCACCACCCTGCCAGGAAATACCAAAGGGGCGAATCTCTCGCTCCCGCTCGATACGAGCCGGATCGCGGAAGTTGTAATAGAGGTACATCTGCACATAGAGATCGTAATTCTCGGCATAGACCCGGCAGATCTCATGTCCTACCGATTTACTTAACGAATAGAGCAATGTACCAGGATGGGGTGGAACATCCGGGTTGATCTCATAGTCATAGTTCTCGTAAGTCGAGCCTGCTACAGTAAAATGTGGCCCCGTGTTGATGATGCGCTTAATGTCATGTTTCACCGCGGCTTCCATCATATGATAGCAGCCCATTGCGTTCACATCCCATGCTACTTTGCGGTCAGGCCGGAGCACCGACAGATTGATAATAGCATCCATACCCTCCGCAGCATCCATCACCTGTTCAGCATTTGCCACGTCCACAAATCGAAATTCACCGCGAAACTCTAACGGCGGACGCTTAATATCCGTCACTCGCAAATCGTACTTATGCTCCAACACCGGAATGACGTAGGGGCCCAGCATCCCAGCCCCACCCAAGATGAGTACCTTCATAGCGTCTCGTTCACTTCCTAGTGCATGTGGGCAGGGACAGAAAAATCGACAGAGGGAACAAAACCAATCAGCTTCTCCGCATCGCCGATGGGGAAGCGTGCATTTGCTTGCTTGCCCTGGACATGAATCACGCTCCATTGCGGCAATGTTGCCGTCAGCGCGCCTAACACCGCAGCACCCAAATCTCGCTTGTCCAGCCACACGGGATCAACTGGCTGCCCAGTCACCTCGGCAGCATCTACCACCTTCCCCAATCGTAACACGACCACACTCAGCTTGTGCTCGCGAGCAAACTCACGGCAGACATATTCACCTAAATGTTTGCCAAGCAAGTGCGGTTCTGGGGTAGGACGTGGACGCCAACGTTCCGTAACAATATACTCTGGCCCATACGCCATCACGAGGTCAAGGGTACTGAGATAAACTACCCGCTTTACCTGTTCCTCATAAGCAGCCATCAGCAGGTTATACAGCCCGCGCGTCATGGCATCAATATAGCTTGGCGTAGATTCATCGGGCAGTGGTTCACCTGCCACAATAAGCGCATCCATACCGCGCACGAGCAAGTTGGTCGATTTATCATGGTTCAAGGGTGAGACCGCATATTCGCCCTCAAGAACGGCATTTTGCCTATCGGTGAGCCGGAGATGATGACTTCCATTAATCCCCTCGGCAACTGTACGCCCTAGCGCCGAAGTTGCAGACGTGAGCAATACGTTCATCACAGATTCTACCTTGCTAGAGATTTTCAGTGATTTGCATGGAACTAGCCTATTGCTTCAGAACCCATTACTTCACGGACGTAGCCAAAGAGTGCAGGAGCCCCACCTGTGTGCATAAAAAGCACAGGCGATTGCTTATCCAGTTGACCACTCTGCACATCTGCAATCAACTTTGCCATCGCCTTGCTCGTATACACAGGGTCAATCAGAATCCCTTCGTTTTGTGCCAGCAGATGGATGGCTTGAATACCTTCGGGCGTCGGAATCGCATAACGCTCACCAACATAGCTATCATCATTGACAAAATCTCGGCCCGATAGCTGGATATCCAACTTCAGCCGGTGCGCTGCCTGATTGGCAATGCGCGCCATGTTTTCCGCGCGATCAGCCACACCCTCAAAAGGACTTACCCCGCGCACCTGAATAGGGCTACGCACATAAGAGAAGCCCAAGACGAGCCCAGCTTGGGTGGTGTCAAGCGCCGCCACATAGAGGTATTCCGGGTTAATTCGCATGGCGCGACACTGGCGCACAATTTCCAAGGCCACTTCAGCATAGGCAATTGCATCGAGATCAACTGTATCCGCTTGGCGTGGAATATAGACGCGCTTGCCTGCCGCACTTAACTCTTGAGCCTTCTCGCGCAGTGCCGCACCCTGTTTCGTTGCATCAAAATCCGGCAGCACAGTGACCCTGGCACCAAAGAGCCGCTGCAAAAGGTGATTGCCCTGCACCTCTTGCGTATCGACCTCTCGCGTCGGTCGCAACACAAGGTGCAACTCCAGCCCCAACTTAGCACACGCCGCGGCCATCTGACGGCAGTAGTTTGACTGTACCGCAGCACCAGTCACAATCGTATCAGCACCCTGCGCCTGCGCATCGGCTAGGCTAAACTCCAACATGCGTGTTTTGTTGCCACCAAACGCAAGGCCCGTAAGGTCATCGCGTTTGATATAGAGTTGGGGACCGCCCAACTCGCTGCTCAAACGCGCCATCGCTTCCAAAGGCGTAGGACGCACAGAGGCCAGGGCAACGCGCGGGAGTCTTGCCAGTGCTTCCTCTAACTGTTGTTCTCGCTCTAAGCTCATTTACAGCATCTTTTCAGTTGTCCATGCCAGCAGCACATTCGATGGCTGCAGGCTGGCGAGATGGTGAAGGAAAATGGATAAACGGGGAATAGCAAAGGGCACAGCACGCAGGGCATCAGCACTGCATCCTGCGCCCCATCTTGCACAGGGTTAACTGGTGCTCACGATTAGCTGGCAC
>CAMPHP010000468.1 GCA_946885925.1 uncultured Litorilinea sp. | reverse complement strand
GATCTACGTATTGGACAGAGACCTCGGTCTTCACACGATCCAAGTCCATCGCTTCCAATTCCAGCATGACGAGCGTGCCTGTGGCATCCTGCGTCAACGTCTGGTCGATGCGGATGCCGATCTCCTGGCCCGCTATCATCTCACCGAATACCAGGTGGGATTGGATCAGTTTCTGTGTGACATTTGCCCCCATGACAATCCTTCCTTATCGCATCTATCTAATGGCAGACAGGCAGCTCTGTCTTGCCTTTAATCGTGAGAAGAAAAAGGCAAGGGAGCAATAGGTCGAGATAGGGGTTGAGGAGCTAGTTGAGGGTGGATTGGGGCCGGCAAAAATAGCCGTCTTTCACAGAGGTACAGCCTCTCGCAAGATCTGTTCGCGCAGGTAGGGAGCGAGGCCATTCTCAGTGACAACGTCTACATCTCGTCCCAACAATAATCAACTCCATTGGAGGCACAACTTTATTGCGTTGCTCACTCTATTTAACAGCCCCGAACGTCAAGCCTCGCGTAATGTAGCGTTCCAGGGCTAGACCTGCTGCAATGACTGGCACGAGGCTGGTTAGGGCGATGACTGCCATGCTCCGGGTTCCTGTATCACTAAGCACAAGTGGCACGGTGACAGCATCGGTGAAGGCAAAGGTTAGGGCAAACAAAAATTCGTTCCAGGCAGTGATCACCACCAGCAAGAAGGCGGTGACAAAACCTGGTGCCGCCAGCGGAATCGCAATCCGAAAAAGAACGCCCAAGCGGCTACAGCCATCAATCAGCGCACTTTCTTCGATTTCCAAGGGTAAAGAACGAAAGAAGTCATGCATGATCCAGACGGCAAAAGGGATATTAAAAGCGCAGTAGGCCAAGATTAGACCGTGTAAGGTATCGAGTAAGTTCAGGGTACGGTAGAGTAACAAAAAGGGGATCAAGAGTACCGCGGGTGGGAACATACGCTGAATCAGGAAGGCAAAGGCAATATGTCCGTTGCCCAGGGAGCCGATGCGGAACGGGAAGCGTGCCAAAGCATAGCCTCCCGCGCCGCCAACGAGAGTGGCTATGATTGCCGTTGCGAGAGAAACAATAATGCTGTTGAGAAAAGGCTCGCGGTTCAACTCGCCTTGCGTCACAAAGACGCGATAGAAGGCATCAAACTGAGGTTGGAAATCCACCCAGGGGATAAAGGTCGCCCCATTCAGATCCTGTGATTGTTTGAAGGCGGTAATGGTCAACCAATAGAGCGGGATGCCAACAAACAAACTCCAAATCATGAGGACTGCATATACGCCGACCATGCGTAGTTTACGCTGCCAGACCATCCACTCTTCTGCTTTCTATGTCAGAACATTTCTATACTAGGATTTATCGTCACTAGGATTTATCGTCCAAGGCAAAGGCTAACACCTGTTCCAGGTACGCGCTCTGTCCTTCGGCCCATGCTTGTGAAAACACTTCTGCATCGAGTTGTGCACGTACCGATGCTATGGCTTGCTCCTCGTAGTCGGGGCTGCCCGGTGCGGGACGACCTCTGTCACACGCGCGTAACGTATCTACGGCTCCCCATAGTCGCGCTGCCCGCTCTAGCTGCCCAAATTTCTCGGCTACGCCCGCCATTCCGGCTAGGCACCAGGCAATGCCTTGCTTGCTTTCAAGTTCTCGGAAAAGTGCCAGACTTTCCGCATAATGGGATGTGGCGCGTTCCAGATCATCCTGGGCATAAGCAATCTGCCCTAAACTGCATAACGCCCATGCTGTCCCGTTGCGGTCCCGATCACGGAATTGGGGCAGGCTTGCTTCATGCCAGCTTTGGGCTAGTGCGTAATCCTTCTCGAGCTGTGCAACATGACCGAGATGGTTATACACCCAGCCAATACCTAATTGTTCTCCCTGTTTGCGAAACATTGCCAGCCCTTCCTCAAGCAAGCGCTTTGCATTCACAGGGTCGCCCTGCATCACCATCACTTCTCCAAGACTACACAATGCCCAGGGGATGCTTACTCGCGCATTTTGTTCTCGAAAACGCGCTAGACTCTCTTCAAGGAATTCTCTTGCAAGTGCCGCATCGCCTTGTTCTCGTACCACGAGCCCAAGTGTGCTCAACACAGAAGCAATGCCGATTGGGTCGCCAACTTTGCGGAAGTGTACCAGACTTTGTTCGAGCCAGGTGCGCGCCACGGTAAAGTCAGCCTGCCCAAAGGCTAATTCGGCTAAATGCAGGCCCACTTGTGCGCGCAGCGATGTGCCCTCTGCCACTGACGTGGATGCCAACGCTTGTTCTAGCAACTGGCGTCCTTCACGCCAATAGCCACCGTAATACCAGAAGCTCGCAAGGACCCGCGTTAACCGCAAGATTTCCTCTGCGTCGCGCATGGCTTCTAGGCTCCAAGTGAGCGCAGCACGCAGATTGCCGTGTTCCGCCTCTAGACGTTGCAGCCGTAATGTTATATCCGCAGAGCCATCCAGGAGACTCGTTGCCTCCGCAAGCGCCAAGTAATAGTCAACATGTCGTTCATGCACCTGTTCATACTCGCCACTCTCCACCAGCCGTTCTAGCGCAAACTCTCGAATCGTCTCGAGCATCATGATGCGCGGCTCACCGTCCACACCTATCTGCTGCTGGATCAAGCTCTGATCTAGCAGAGATACCAGCCCGTCTAGGCTTTTGCCACTTGCGGAATAAGGTGAATTTGTTTGGGGAGTTCCATTTGAACCGTGCGCGGGAAGTGGCAAGCTCCCATCTCCACAGACAGCCTCTGCCGCTTCCACAGTACAGCCGCCCACGAATACCGCCAGCCGGACAAACAAAGTCTGTAGGGGGGGATCAAGCAGATGGTAGCTCCATTCAATTGTTCGTTGCAGCGTTTGCTGGTGCTCCGGTCGATCCTGCGCGCCGCTGGTCAGGAGGGTGAGGCGTGCTCTATGCACGCTTGTCAAGCGTGCCAACATCCCTTGCGGTGTGAGTAGTCGAAGACGAGCTGCCACAAGCTCGATTGCCAACGGCAATCCATCCACGTAAACACAGAGTTCGGCGACGGCTCCAGCGTTGGCGGAAGTGAGTTGGAAAGTGGGTAGAGATGTCTGCGCGCGCTGGAGGAAAAAGTCCACAGCGGGATACTGTGCCAGCGTCTCCATGTCGGGCAGTGGAAGCAGAGGTGGTAGCGCTAGCGGCTCCACTGTGAAGATCTGTTCGGCACTCAAATGTAGCACTCGCCGGCTCGTCACGATTATTTTCAGATGCGGACAAGCAGAGAGCAACTCAGCTAATTGCGGAGCCGCTGTAATTACATGCTCAAAGTTGTCCAGGAGCAATAGGATCTGTTTGCTCCGCAGCACCTCCTTCAGGTGTTCATTTAGCAGGACTAGATTACTCTCCTGAATGCCAAGTGCCTGGGCAATGCTGAGGAGAACGATATCTGCGTCGCGGATTGCGGTCAGATCGACAAAATAGACACCATCCTTAAAGTGTTCTTGAAGGTCGTTTGCCACCTGCAGCGCCAGGCTCGTTTTGCCAACACCACCAGGCCCAATCAGAGTTAGCAGACGACACTGTATATTCGTCAAACACTGGTAGATGGCTGCTTGCTCGTTCTGACGCCCTACGAGCGGAGTTAAGATCACCGGTAAATTGGACGGGGCTAACAAGGGTGCTGCCGCGACTTTGCGGCTCGTCCATTGCCTCGGCTGTTGTGCGGAATCTTCGCTCGTCTCTTTCTCCTCGTCTCCTAGACTCCTTGCCACCGGAACAGAGAATTTGCCAGATGAGATTTGTTCGGCCAATGCTACTGTTTCGGCTTCAGGCTCAACGCCTAGCTCTTCGCGCAGCAGGCGGCGACAAGATTCGTACTGGGCTAACGCTTGGTGAATCAGACCGCGCATTGCCAGGACCCGCATAATCTGACGATGCGTCTCCTCTCGATAGGGGTCTAGTGCCAACTGGTGAGAAGCATAGCGGTGTGCCTCTTCATACTCACCGTTTGCCTGAAGGGCTTGAGCCAGATGGTTCAGAGCCAACATCATTTGCCGGTTTAGCATCTCACGGCGTAGAGTCAGCCATTCTTCAAAGTCCGGCGCATCGGTCAAGCCAAAGCCAGCCAATAATTCGCCACGGTGTAATTCCACCGCTTGCCGCAGCCGCACAAGACATTCCCGGCAG